>JAYVGZ010000085.1:0-3759 GCA_043771805.1 Pseudomonadota bacterium | reverse complement strand
AACAAGGAGGGCGCACAGCGAGCACACGGTAACAAAGACGGAAAGGAAGGCAGATAGCTCATGCGCATCTGTAAAGATCTCTCCCATCGTTACGAAGTAGGTGTACTCAATCATGTATACCAACACCCACATCGGGAACGCGAGAAAGGTGAGTGTTTTTACAATAGATTCAGACCACGGCGACCGGGGCCGACGTGAACCCGACTCATTGTCTAAGGGCGTGCTCCTCGCAGAGATGGAGAGTTTACCGGTAAAGAGTGCTGCACCCGCGAACGCAACACATGAGAGAAGGAGAGCGTTGTACGGACCTACAAGTGGAGTAGCTATCCGAGAGAAAAGACCACCAACGACGGTGCCGATGAGCCCAAAGGTCGCAATAGTTGGTAAAAACTTTTCGCCTTCCTCGACTTTGAAAGTTTGATTTGCGACGGCCCATACGGTCAACGGTACAAAGATGAAGAACATCTCGACCGAACAGAAGAGGGCATACGCAAGGTATTCGCTGCGACACCCACTTGCTATCAAGCTCCACTCACCAGCCACAACGCACGCTGCTAGAGCGAGAGTAATTCGTGCTAACTTTTCGATCGAAGTGCGCCGGGCCGCTCGACCGTATGCGAGGGAAGCCAAAATCATCAAGAACGCAAAGAGTATGTACACGAGGGGGATTTGATCTGCCCCGGCTGTCTGCAAAAAGAACGTATCGCGCGCAACCCGGGAAACCTCCACCGCCAGACCGATTAAGAACATTAGAAAAGCAAAAGTATGGACGTGCACATTTTGGCCTTTGTGAACGGCGCTCGGGCGGAGACTACTCATCGTGAGACCTCCGAGGCATCTTCGTTCGCCGACTCCGAAAGAGAAATTCCAACGAAGAGTAGGAGCGACAGGATTGGTGGCATCAGAGTCTGGAGTCCATCAAGACGGGAATCGAGCCCAAGATCCTCAAACACAAAGTGCAAAATGACTCGTACCACTGAGGGCACCACTATCGCCCACACGGCGGCCCGAGCTGTTCCGCGGGGCCAGTATATCCCCAGCACAAGTGGCACCAAGCATCCTGAGAACACTACGTCGAATGCCAAAACGAGTAGTTCCGCTGGAACCGGGAACACGAGAGCAAGTAAAACGGCGATAACTCCGACGGGGACTGCCATACCCCTGGACACTAAAAGAAGCCTGCTAGCTGGTACCATTGTAGGTGCCCAAACAGACAGAACGTTTCTTGATAGTGCAACGGAGCAAGCCATAATGGCACCATCAATGGTTGATAGTCCTGCGCCGATCAACCCCATCAAAAATAACATTCGTAGTCCTGGTGGGAAGGTACGCTCGACGAAAAGCAGAAGAGACCCATTAGCCTCGCCGTGACATACCACAGTCGCCACCATTCCAAGCACCGCCAACGCAATTCCAATTGCGATAGTGACGAGACCTGCCACAATGCACGAACTCTGTGCGGCACGGGGCGATCCTGCAGCGAAAACACGCTCCATAAAGTCGAGGGCGACAATATCACCGAGGGCTAGTGCGAGGAGACTCGCCCATACTCGCAAGGAGCCCTGATCAAACTGGGTAAGGGGTCCCCAAGAGAACCGCATTGCTAGTGCTTGATTGAGCACCTCTTGGTCAACGTGGAAAAGCGTCCAGATTAGTCCAACGGAAAATGCAACGAGTGAAACTCCGATTTGGAGCACGTCATTCCAGGTTACCGCAAAAAGACCACCAGCAATTGTGTAGATCGTGACCAAGGTTGCAACGAAGGGAATCGAGACCACCGGCGGGATATCGAGCGCAAGCTGTAACAGCATTCCAAGGCCTGCAAGATTCCCCGCTATCAGGATGATAAAACTGATAGTGCTAATCAGAGCCACCAGTGCGCCGACGGTGGTGTTGTACCGCTTGGAATAGTAATCAGGGAGAGTCAACAAACGCATGCCGTGAAGCGGCTTTGCAAAAAAAATCCCGATTAAGATAAGCGATAAACCGACGCCTATCGGGAGCACAGCGCCATCCCAAAACCCTTTGGCGATTACTAAGTTTGCGTTGTCGTGGGTCGCACCCAACTCGATTGCCTGCCCAGACATCGAGAAGACCAGCACCCAGAACGGGATAACGTTGCCTGCTACAAAGTAATTTCTAACGCTCCCCTGAATTCGACGAGAGGCATAGAGTCCAATCAGGAGAGATACGATTAAGAATGCCAGCGTAGGGAGAATCAACACGGCCTCCAGCAATTCTTGCGCGTGATACCCCACCCACAGGCTGCCAGCGCGGCTACTTTAATCGCCGAACCGTGCACTCAAGCTCTTTCCATTCAGCATACGTTTGGTAACGGATTGCAACCATAAGCTGCTCACCTGCTGTGACCCCAATGTCCTCTGAGAGGGGAACCACGACAGGCGGCATCAAGGAATCTGAGTATTCAAAGTGATTATCTTTTGAGAGCTCTAGCGGAGAGGTAAGTCGTAGCGAATTTACTGTTCCACGCGACCACGCTGTCACCACAATCTCACGCTCAATAGCTGTATCAACCACTCCGCTGTAGTCGAAGCTCGAGAAAAGAGTCGGCTGTGAGCGCAATACAGCACCGCGGATCCCAGCAAATTCGTAATACGGGGTCCTAAGCTCAACGGTATCAAAGAAGCGGTACTCTGATTGACCAAGCTGAACGTAATTGAACGCCTTACCCGGCACACTAATCGTATCAGGATGGGCAAGGTGTAGCCGAAGGTGATTCATCACCTGATTCTGGGGCTCCATCACCTGCCAGGTTGCAAGGTTCTCTGCTATCAACACATCAGGTCGCTGACCGCCCAGATCTTCGAGGGTAACATGCAAGGTGCTTTTCGGAATGAGCGTGATCTTTTCGGAGAAGCCTGACTGCTCGATGTTGCGTCTGGCAAATTGCGCGACAATCGGGTCGATTTCAGTGCAGTATACAGCGGCAGCACCAGCCCGTGCAGCTAAGATGCTTAGTACACCGGTCCCCGTACCGCTCTCGAACACGACTTTGCCGGGACACAGCTCGGAGATGGCACGAGCAAAAGGTGTCACTCGCTTTACATCCGAGAGCATTTCGTAGTGATACGTCAGTGAAAATGTATCCGATTCTTTTGGATCATTGTGTTCAATTCTTGACGCCATACCGCAAAATCCTCGCCCAGAAGGGAATTAGAAACGTGCCCGGTGGTATACCTGGCCCTTGACCAATGAGAAAGTCGGAACATCCCCTATATGGCTAGAGGGGGAAAAGGATCAGAGTGAGCAGATTTTTTAGAACGGCATCTCTCGTCGGTCGGCGCGCCCGAGCTACTTCAGCCTTAAGACCGACACCAGCACGACATTTGCGCGCACCTCTGTCTTTTCGTTAGCTCGTGCGGCTACGATCATCGCTTCCTTTGCACTACTTCAAGAAAATGAACGAAAGGAATTCACAAAGCTTTCAGCATCCCAAGACCTATACCCTTCCGCAGAGGATCACTCTCTTGGCGGACCCGTCCCCTAGAGGACACGCGCTGTAAGAGGAACGTACATAAACATGTGTGTAAGACTAAACCCTGAGCAGCCCTGTCACAGAATGACAATGGATCTGTGCGAGACACCTCTCACAGCTCACCAGTTGTTAATCGATGGATACATCGCCTACTTTCTACCGGTTGTCACTCCAACTACATTCGATGGATTGGACTCGCTTGGTCGGTTATTGTACGCCGTCACCTGGTACTCGAAAGTTGAACTGGTCGCCAAGCCGCTATT
>JAYVGZ010000084.1:0-5157 GCA_043771805.1 Pseudomonadota bacterium | reverse complement strand
GCCCTTCGATGTCCATGCCGTCACGACATGCGTAATGAACAAGACGCTCTTGGATCTTCGCTGGACAGTTTGGGTTGAGGCACCTTGCAACTACTTCACCTTCAGAGCGCACGACACTACTTCCACACTCAGGGCACTCCGTCGGAATTTTATACCTCCGCTCACTTCCGTTCCTCGACGCAGTAACTGGAGCCACTACGGCGGGGATAACATCTCCTTGCCGGCGTACGACCACACGATCGCCGATCCGTAAATCCTTTCGATCAATCTCGTCCTGGTTATGAAGCGTCGCACGAGAAACGACTACCCCGCCTACTCGAACTGGTTCGAGACACGCTACGGGCGTTAGACTTCCGGTGCGTCCCACTTGAACAACGATATCGAGTAGAGTGGTTACGGCCTCCACCGGCTTAAACTTTGCAGCAACGGCCCAGCGCGGCGAGCGCTGCCGAAATCCTAGTCGAGCTTGTAGCCCAACGTCGTTTACCTTTATGACGATTCCGTCTACCTCAAAAGGGAGGGCATCACGTGATGTCTCTGCTTCCGTGTAGGCCTGCACCAGCTGCTCTGCGCCGCGCACCGTGCGATAACCAGGAGAAATATTGAACCCAAATGCTTCCACGCGACGCATCAGATCGGATAGCGGTCGATCGACGAGGCTGCTCAGCGAGTGCTCTGAGCTCTCGATCACCCCTACCCCATAAGCAAAAAAAGAGAGTGGTCGCTGCGCTGTTTCCTGTGGGTCGAGCTGTCGCAAACTGCCAGACGCAGCGTTACGCGGATTTGCGAAGCTCTCCAACCCCTGCTTTAGCCGGTCAACGTTAAGCGCCTCAAACTCTTTCTTTCGAAACAGCACCTCGCCTCTCACTTCAACGATACCCGTCACCGGCTGTTCTGAGCGAATCCGCAGGGGAATCGCCCGAATCGTTCTAATATTAGCAGTCACGTCCTCACCAGTGGTGCCATCTCCACGAGTTGCAGCCTGGGTTAAAAGTCCATTTTCATAGGAAAGCGATATCGCTACGCCGTCGAATTTGTACTCAACGGTATACTCAACTAAGTGTTCCTGATTCTGAGGCGCAGACTCGCTAAGCGCTCCATCTTTCACAAGAAGTCGGCAGACCTGCTCATCAAACGCCACCAATTCGTCTGCGTTCATTGCATTATCAAGTGAGAGCATTGGCCGCCGGTGCTGTACTGTTAAGAAGCCATTCAGAGGGGCGGCCCCTACCCTCTGGGTCGGTGAATCCGGACGAATACAGTGCGAATGATCACATTCTAACTGTTGAAGCTCGCGGAATTTTTCATCGTACTCGGCATCGCTAATCGTCGGCTGAGACAATACGTAGTAACGGTAGGCGTGCTCGTTGAGCTCCTGCACAAGTTGCACTGCTCGTTGTTCCGGGGATTGCATGATGGTGATCCTGTCGTATCATTATTTTTCCTTCGCTCACTATGCGATACCAGTTCGGAAACTGTAAACGGGTCGTCCACAGCAATAGAGGGTCACCACCCCCACATTCAAGCGCTGCCGGTCGCTTCATCGCCCGCTTTCCCGCTCTGACAAAGGAAATGACCGACCAAGGTCACTTCAAACGAGAGCCGAGGAAGTATCCTTCGTTTTCAACTCTCTTCATCAGACCCGTCTGATCCGATCTACCCAGCGATTCAGCGCATCATCACTCTAGCCTGGAGTAGAGGGTTCTCATTTCGAACCGTTGGCGAAATGCTGTAAGGCAAAGGGTGGGGCCAGACGGCATTTCGCCAACGACTGAAGAATCTGGCGAAACCACGCAAGTGCTGGTACCTTCCGCGGTATGCAAAACCTCACAGTTCCGACCTCATTTAGAATGCGCAGCGCAGTGCCGATACTTGCGAGTGCTGCATTTTTTTCCCTAGCTACCCTTTTTCATTCGAGCATATCCCCTCAGGCTGGCGGCTTCTCCTGGGCTCCATGGGCAGCAACTCCTGCACATGCGCAGAATGAAGCCGTCAAGGCCGGAATGGGTTCACTCCTTGCCCCGCTCCGACAGCTGCAGCCTTACTTGGCTGATCAGTCACGTTTTGTGGACCCGACAAAGCAGACTGAGATTCTCTCATTGCTTCAGTCATTGCGCGCTGGCTTCCATTCTATTGAGACAGTACCAAGTAGGTACCATAAACTCCCGGGCTTCGATTTCAGTCTTCTACAGGTGAGCGAAATTCTCTCGGATTCTACAAATCGATTGAATGAGGGAAAGGCAGGGTACGCCTGGTGGCGCTCCCGAGTGTTACCCGGCGCCTGCTTTTCGTGTCATGCGACCTATCAGGTCACTAGTTCTTATTCGGATGAAAAGGTGATCGACTCGTCTCTTGACGATCTCAATCGAGCCCGTTTCCTTTTAGCTACCCGTCAGTTTGTTGAGGCTCAGTCCACGCTACTCAAGGTGTTATCTGATCCAACCCAACGCTTTGATTTTGCAGAGGCACTTACGAGCCTTCTCACTGTCCAGACACGAACCTCCAGTGATCCCCAACAGGCGGTGATCGTCCTCCAGAAAGTGCTCGATTCGTCCGCGCTACCGGAGGATGACGCAGACCAGGTGCGCGGATGGATCTTGAGCCTCCAGTCGTGGACAAAAGAGAAAAAATCTTCCACTCCAGTCTCATTTCTTTCGGACGGAGAGCGACTTGTATCGTCCGGTCTAGCAAAAAGGCTTGATGGCAGAGACGATCAAGTTCTGCTACTTCGTGGCACTGCCCTCCTTCACAAGGCACTCGAATCTGATTCTCAGAAACCCGAAGCTCGCAGTCACGCTCTTTATCTCTTAGGTGCTGCATACAATCGGCTTCCGATGTTCTTCGCTGAAAGCTGGTCTGATATGTACCTTGAGCAGTGCATCTCTGAATTCCCAGGAACGGCCGATGCCAAGAATGCATTTCGGGTGATGAAGGAAAGTATCACTGAAGAGTTCACCGGGAGCGCCGGAACTAGTATGCCGGCTGAAGTAAAGCTGCGGATTGAGGAGTTGCGGAAGAAGGCGTTTGGGGTACCGGCGATGACCGGGAGGGTATAATCACCGTACCCTCGATATGCCTTTTTTGAGGATCAGTAGATGACGACTGAGCAAGAAGGTGGCCTTTTCCCCTACGACTACTGCTATCTCTGGGCAGCTGGGCGCCTTGCCTGGCAGGGAGCAGATGTATACGACTGCAACAATCTTGCTCGCACCATGCAGGAGGTCGGGTGGCCCGAGAGTGAAAAAGTGTGGGGATTTGTTCATCCCCCTTGGACAATGTGGGCTTACCTACCGTATTCGCTTTTCTCTTTTCCTGTTGCTCGCGTGCTCTGGATGTTGACCCTCATCGGTCTTCTCTTGATCATATGCCGAGAGTGTCTGAACCTTAGCCGCACTTATCCTAATGCAATGCCTCGACTGCCGCAGGCACTCATGATTCTCGCCGTAATCCTCTTCCCGCCCGTGCTAAAAATTCTAGCCTTCGGCCAGGTCTCTCTTCTTCTCGCAATCGGAGTACTTTTCTTCCTCCGTTTCTCATTGCGAGGCTCGCTCGTAAACGCTGGGCTTGCTCTCTCGCTCACCTTACTAAAGCCGCATCTATTTATCCCATTCTACTGCGCCCTACTAGCGCATGCCCTGCTGTCTCGTGACGGTAAGTTACCATTAGGAATGCTACTGGGACTCCTCATTCAGCAAGGGATTTGCTCGATGCTCTACCCTCAGGGAATACAGTTCTTCGTGAATTTCCTCCCCCAACTTGCCACAAATTCTGCCTCGTTATTGGGAGCTACCCCTACCCAAATCGCTGCGCACTTCTTCGGTTGGTCGTGGCTTAGGCCGTGCTTGTTTGGAGCGGGTGTAGTCATCGGGATTTTGGCCGGGTCTAGAAAAAGTTTCTGCCATCTCCAGGCGCTTCGCATCCTCATTCCGCTATCGCTACTCACAGCTCCTTACTGTTTTAGTCACGAGTTTATCATTCTGCTCCCCGCCTACCTAACGGCCCTCTTTCCGCTCTACCAACGCTACGGCGAAAAAATTCGCTTTGGTATTGTTTCTTCAGCTGTTTTGATGGCACTCATTATCGCCTTTATTCACCTCGAATTTTTGACCGTCATTCTTCCGACTACGTTACTTATTTTCGGTCTTTTCTCTGCCACGATCTCAGGCAAGCTAGCCTGCATCGCTCACAGGTTTTCGTAGCGAGAGGGTGAAGCGCTTGGATAGACGTAGAAAACATCGAGAATCGCGGGCGACACTGTGGTGAACCACAGCGAGGTCGCGATTCTCGATGTTTCCGAAGTATATCCAAGCGATGCGCCCTCGCAGTAGAAAACCTGGGGGCGATGCAGGCTAGCCCCTTCCCAGAAAAGGATGGGGACGGCCAGAGTATAAAATATTTCTACCTACAGATGGGCGGCCTTCTGCGACAACGTTGCTACCCGCAATGCATTTAACACCGCCAACAGATCGATAACTTGCTGGAGTATTGCCCCCCAAACCGGATTCAGCGCACCGCACGCGGCGAACCCCATTCCCACGACGCTGAACGCCATACCCCCTACTGCACTTTGAAGGAGGACTGCGCGCATGTGCCGGCTGATGTGCAGGAATTGATCGACTTTTCGTAGTGATGGATCCATCACCACAACGCCAGCTGCCTCCGAGGTAATGTCACTTCGGGGCCCAAAGGCTACCCCTACTGTGGCCGCAAGGAGGGCTGGCGCGTCGTTGATGCCATCTCCCAAGTACATCGTCCTCGCTTTCTCTGTCTCCTCGCGCACAATATCTACTTTTTGCTCGGGGGTCTTGCTGAAGAAAATTCGCTTGATACCGAGCTGATTTGCAACATCACGTACCTCCTCCTCGCGGTCGCCCGAGAGAAGAATAATTTCCTTGAAAGAGTGTGACGGCCCAAGGTGTTCTACGAATTGCTTACTGTCAGAACGCGCCTCGTCTCTAAACCGAAGAACTGCCGCAAGCTGGTCGTTGACGAGCACTATGCACTCAAGCCCTATCTCAGCCGGCGGAAGCTGGTGAGCGACATCAGCCAAGACTCCTTTTCGTCCTGTGATCGTAACTTTTGAACTATCCACCATCCCAACCAGACCTTGGCCGGGGACCTCTTGAACCTCGCTCGCCTCTCTCAGTACAACTTTTC
>JAYVGZ010000083.1:0-2935 GCA_043771805.1 Pseudomonadota bacterium | reverse complement strand
AGTATGGTGCCCCTGCGACCCTCGAGAAAGGGCAGCGAGCGCTCAAGAAGTGTCTCGCTGACAAGCTCGGTTGGAGTGCCTTCCATGTCGAAGAAGGTTCAGGACTTTCACGAAAAACTCGAATTTCACCATCCCAGATGACTGTGTTGCTCCAGCATTTCTCTAAATACAGAGACCTCCTCCACTCGAAAGACGGCTTTACAGCAAAGACGGGTACACTTACTGGTGTGAATACCTTAGCCGGATACTTCTCCCTTCCGACTCAAGGCGAAGTTCGCTTCGCGCTATTTGTAAATGATTCAGTGCCTGCAAATTATAAGTACACGGCTGCCGGTGAGGTGCGAAACTATCTGCTTAGCCTCAAATGACTAGAGTGATAACGGTTGGGGTTATCACTGGAGCCACGGTCATCTCGAGCTGCAAGCGAGAGATCCACTCCATATCAACCAAACAATGGCAGTGGGCAGAGCGATCTGAAGTGGCCTCCTCTGCTTCGCATCGGAGTGACCGTACTTACCTAAACAAAACTAGAGTTGGAAACAATCGAGGAACTCAGGAAGGTGAAGTGCGAAACTATTTTCTTAGCCTCAAATGACCAGAGGACCTTCATCCGTTGACTGCTTGTCAGATGCTGGCTGCGTTCCATGGCCTGCTAATGGAGAAAACTTAAATCGCATCCGCTCGACGCTGAATCCGTCGAGAGCAGCCTGAAAGGTAAAGCCCGGGGGCATCGCTGCTCTCTCCTCCCCTGCCATTCGTCTCGGCTTTGAGATGTAACCCCATCGGCTAAATCCGGGGACGTCGACCAGTACGAAATTCTTCCGTTCTTCACGAACGGTCACTTCATGAATGACGGAGTCACTCTGTAGTCTTTCCCCCAGCATTTCGAAGAAGCGAAGCTTGTAGCGTCGCTCATCATCTCGAACTTTCCTTGCGTTTCGCCACAAAGCACAGTGCTCTAGGTCTGCTAAGGGAATCTCCTTGCCTTCCCCGAATGCCGCATCGAGTTGGTGCTGATTTCTAATTCCTGAGGCATCGCGCGGCTTAATTTCGAGGTAGTGCGACAGTCCTAGTCCATAGTGACCCTCGTTCCTGGTAGAAAAGGTGGTCTTCAAAAGGAATGTATCAAGGATCTGCCGTGCAAGGGCCCTTGCTACCGGGCTCTCAAGATCTTCAAGACTTCTCAAAAGAACGGCGAACGAAAGTGGATCATCAAAATGTGATTCTGAGGCCGGAATCGAAAGCTTCTGTAGCTGCTGAACAAATCCCTGCTTTTGTTCGGCAGATGGCGCCGCATGGACTCTCCAAATAGCTGGCATGCCGGTACGATCTAGAAACCTACCAATCGTTGTTTTCGCAGCAATCATCATCTCTGCCAGCACTTCGTGCCCAACTGAGTCACCGTCAATACGCAAAAGACGGTGACTATTCATCCGCTGCTGATGCAGCAGCGAACTAGCAAGGGCGATAGTATTCGTAATCTCAGCGTGCTCGCTCCGGGCTTGCCCTACGTTTCTGGCGAACTCCTCTGGATTCATGTAGGTGTGTGCCTTTACATCTGCGCGAAGCACTCGGGGCCAGTGACTCGTTAGATCTTCTCCAGTCACTCCATCTAAGATGATCTCAGCCACCCAAGCAGGCCGCACCTCGTTCAACGCAAAGTGGGCTAAGGTGTGCGCTAACTTCCGACCAAGGGTGGGATACGTTCGGCGCGATCCATAAATTGTATGGCCTACTCTTTGGGCAAAACGATCGCGCTCTGAACCAGGTTCTACAAAATCAGTTACATCGATAAACGCGACTAGCACCCGAATGTTACCACTCGAGAGCCGCTCGGCGTAAATGAGATCCTCTCGGTCACCTACCCCGTCAGCATCAAGAGCCACGAACCGAATATGTTGAAGATCTTGCCTGCCGCAGCTCTTCCGTACTTCCGGTGAAGCACCATTTTCCGAGGGCGGCTCACCGCATATTGCCTCGATACACTGCTCAATAGCTGGAGCATTTCTTCTTGTGAGGAGGTTCACACACTCCGTTGCATGCTTTAGCTGAGCTTGTATCCCCTTAAATCCATCGTATCGTGAGAAGAATACGCTTACTCCGTGCTCCCGTTCAAAATGCTCACGCCATTGCCGAAGATCTGCCTCCTTGTGTGGTGGCACATGCACACGAAGGACTACGAAATCCATTCGACCGTGCGGGAGGCTCATGCGGTAATGCACCGGGCGCAGAAGACTTACCTCTAATGGTAATGTGCGCCGAATCTCTTCTGAGAGCTCCTCATTATTCAGGCGCTTTCGGCTTGGCTTCAGATCACGCTCAACAACTTCCGGAGACCGCGAAGTGATGAAGGTATAGATTCGAGGAAGATCGCGCCCATCAATCGAGTGAACAGTGGGAGGTAATTCAATCGTGAGAGGAAGTGGATAAATCGCATCCTGAGCCAGCTTGAGCAGCTCGTTCATCTTGCTTGCTTCCACGACACCGCTTTTTGGTCCTACCCACACTCGAACGTGAGTCTCGGTCGAGTGGGCATACCAACTATCCACCCATTCCGGCATAACCTTTTTGAGGCGATCTAGCACAACTTGAGGCGGAGCAAGGTTTGAAAATTCCGCCTCCGAAGTGGCAGATGTTTCCTTGATGACACGAGACAGATCTTTGTTAAGAGTCTCGAGAAGTGAGAGGTGACTATTCGGCAGCGTGAAGGAGTCTGAGGGTGATGAAACACCCGAGGTGATACTGGAGTCGCTCTGAAATCCGAAAGCTAGCTTGCGCCGCACGGTCTCCTAGATAACTACACGCTGTACTTATAGTTTACTCCTGGAGAGGGCGTGTGCCTAGATGAAAATTTAGGAGCATAAATCAAGTCGGGGATAACGAAACCACAAGTCTAGTTCGATAGGCTATGCAAGCACTTAGCATTCTCTGACGT
>JAYVGZ010000082.1:0-4778 GCA_043771805.1 Pseudomonadota bacterium | reverse complement strand
GGTATGGTTATTCCTCCTGAGCTTCCTGATCAATTAATGGAAGAGGCTCTCATTGAGGCTCGGCTAGCTGCGGCGGGTGGCGAGGTGCCGGTTGGAGCGGTTGTGTGGCACGGCGGCGGTATACTTGCTCGCGGGCACAATCAAGTAGAGAAAGATCAATCTGTCGTTTCCCATGCTGAGATATTAGCACTGCAAAGGGCTAGCGCTGCGCTTGGTAGTTGGCGATTGGAAGATTGCGTGCTGTGCGTAACGTTGGAGCCGTGCGTGATGTGTCTTGGGGCGATTCGGCTTGCTCGAATACCTGTGGTCATCTTTGGGGCGGGGGATTCTCGGCAGGGGGCGGCGGGGTCGCTTTTTGATCTGACGCTTGATGAGCGGATAGGAACGCCAACACGAGTTGTTAGAGGAATCAAATCTGAGGCTTGCGAGAAGCTCCTCTCGTCTTTTTTCAGCACCCTGCGGAACCGACAGACTATCCCTTCCTCCTGAACCTTTTACTCCCGTCGGAACATAACCAGGCTAAAGATAACATATTGATATCCATCATAGTAATTATCTAAGCAGGCCTCCCTCGGCGCGTAGAATCCAGCCAGCCCACCGCTTTGACTGACACTTCCCGATGTATTAGGTTCAAACACCGTTAACAAAGGTGCCGCCATGCTACAAACCAATTTCGTCAACAAAATCGACCCAGCACAAAACGAACGAGCTTTTTTTGCTCAGCGCCCTGTTGTTGAGGCAGTTCAGATCCCCGATGGCGAGTCAGTAGTCGTCGTTCCGCAAAATCCCTCCGATGGACGATATCAGGGCGTAAAGTTCCCTGACCTTCGTGCTGCCGTAGAGAACGAAATTCGATTTGCCACCCCGGACGTTGAACGCGCGTGGGCAGTTGATAAACTTTGCGAACGGGCGGAGCAAGGTTATTTGAAACAAGGCTATGGTTCTTCCACTGCCAAATCATTCGCCTTGGATTTTCGTACTGTGCTTGGTCGCAACGCGCCAGAAGAGCTGCGCCGTAAAGTGCTTGCAACGTTCCAGCGACAAAGAATCCCTGCCTCAGAGGATGGTTTGAATCGACCCCTTACGGAATTTCTCGAGAGATACGCCGCCGGCATCATTCAACCACCCAAATATGATCTCGATGAACTCGCGGGAAGAGAGAGCCTGAAGGACTTATTTAAGCTCCTCCCCCTGATCTACAGAATGTCAGGCTTGCCGACCCTCGGTAAGGCCTACGGCATTTCGGATGTCTTGGCTGCAGAGGAAGGTTCGTTTGGCACTTACGAGCCTCAGTCAAGTGTGTTCATTCAACCTGGCGTTGATTATGGAAGTCGGGCAAGCATCCCTCTTATCTCGCGAATGGCATGGAATCAGACCACTAAGGAATCTCTGTACGTTAAATATCCTTTCGTCCCGGCAAATATGCGGTGCGTGACCGACGTGGAATCAGCGAGAGTTGCCATAAAGAGCGGCCTTTGCCCGATCGTCTCCTACACTTCCTACAATGCTAAAGAGCGCTTCGCTGCTGCAGAGGAGTTCGGTAAGCGTGCCTTCATTACTGTGCGAATGGAGAACGGGGAGCTCGAACTCGCCGAGAAGATTATTCGGGCCGGTGGGCAAGTCCATCTAGAGGTCGCCAATGGAAACATGGTCCGAGTGGCGGAACGGGTGCGATATCTCGCGAGAAAATACCCGGAGAGTTTTATTTCGGTAGGTAACGTTGGCTCAGCGATGGGTTACTGGCTAATGGCTGAAGCTGGCGCCTCTGTCATTAAGCTGGGGCGTGGTCCTGGCGCCGGGTGCACCACCCCGAAAGAAACAGGGATTAGCCCGGGACAAGTGACGCTAGCCTTTGAATGCGCGATGGTACAAATGTACCTCTTATTTTATCGCGGGAAGGATGTTCCGTTCAATCTCGATGGCGGCATGTCGCAGGCGGGCCATGTCGTGGCTGCGGCAATCTTGCATGCAGAGACGTATATGTTCGGATCCCTATTTGCCCGCGCGATCGAATCACCCGCGACTGTTTATGCAAACCCAGCAAATCTTTTAGAGATGTTAGTTGGGTACTTCGGTGAATCATCAACTGATGCGCATAAAGATGACGACAAGCAAATAGCGGCAGGTAGTCAGGGAATAGCCGGATTGCTGCCACAACTTGGATCGATGGAGAGCATTGTGCGCACGCTCGCACAAGGTATACGGGGTGCGGTTGGCGATCTAAGGGCACGCAGTCTAGCCCACGTAATCGGCGACAATCAGGCTCGATTTTTAAGGTTCGTAACGCCAGCGAGTGCGAATGAGACCGCAACTCGGTTGGGCCATCAGAGTAATGTTAAGGTGGTTCAGGCGGGTCGGTATCGAAGTGCGCCGACGCCTGAGTGAGCTTGACTCAAAAATATGCCCTTGGGACATCCGATTACGCTGCGAGAATTACAGCTAGACGACGATCTCCTTGAAATACTTCTTAAGGAAACTGACTACACCCAATCTTTTTCGAATCTCGTGAAGTTGCAATGCAACTGGCGGCCGCCAAAGCAGAGTTCGCCTTCAAGAGAACCGGGATCAGCGCAATTATTGAGGATTCGATGCTTATTCCCAGAGCGATGCCGCAATTGGGCCCGATAATTAAACAAGTAGATCAAGCGGGTGCCGACATTACTTGCTCCTAAATCCAATTTGGTCTACATCGAAAGACGGAAACAACGGACTTAAAAAGGTCTTAGCGTCGGCGTAAGGTGATGACCAACACGTCATGCACACTCTCCCTCATCAATTAGGAGAGACAGCCCCTCCCATGCTCGCCCATGAGCATAGACCGATTGCCGACCGATCGGTTTTGGGCCCTTACGCAGACTTTTCAGTTTTGTTGATGGTTTCTGGTGTCCGTTGTTTTCATTTTCGTCCCTCAAGACACACGAGGTTGTTCAAGCTCCTTCAACAAGGATCAATAAAAGCAACCTCATAATCCCAAGCCCCCCTCGACATCCACGGCAATTCCTTATCCACCCACCGAGAACACCGACAATCAGCCCCACTCTTCGAACAATCCACCTGCACACCGTGCGCATGCGTTGCACCCAGACATGCCCCCTCGCACTCTGCGTCTGCTGAACATCGCCGCCCACCATCCTTCGAAACCTCGATGCACCGATAGGTACAACAGTCTTCAAGATACTTTCCGCCCCGCCCTTCACACGCATGTTGCGCCTTAGGGTCCTTCGGTTGAGGGTCGCGACAACGCGCATCTGAATTATCAACACTCCAAGCAAGAAGTAGCACTGATGCTGCCAATAAAAATTTCATAGATGTCTCTCTTTCGACGTAGCCTAACCGGCTGTCGCAAACCACCGATCAAAATCCCGAAGTAACCGATCAAATCTCAAATACCCGGTCTCATAATTCAGGTGCCCCCCTCCCGGTACCAACACCAATTCCGAGCCCAGTAGATTAGCTAGCTCAATGCTCTTCGCTAGCGGAACATACGGGTCGTCATCACCAGCATAGACAAACACTTCAGCTACGTTACGACGTACTCGATCCCACTGAAAATCGGATTCAAAAAAAGAGGCGTTAAGCGGATCGTATGCCTCATTACCGATAGCTCCCACGAAACCACCTACAAGAAAGGCCGCCGCAATTGGAGTGGATTCCCGTTGAAGAACATTCAATGCCAGCGCCACACCGGTACTGTGTCCAACAAGCACACTCGTTTTCGTGAGGGACTGTACATGAGTGTCGAAGCACTCCATCCATGAGGAAAGATTCTGCTGCTTAGGGCGGGGAAACTCAGGTAGAACCACAGAGTGACCGCGTTTTTGAAGCTCCGCTGCGAGCCACGGGAACCAGTTGCCTGAGGGGTTACCTCCGGAGCCGTGAATGATCGTAACATCCAGAGAGAAAGTCTTGGTGGACATAAATTCTTATATACAGTCGCGCTGCTCGGTTGCCAAGGACGAGCTGTGAGCCGATACAACTTGGCACGTAAGATGAAGGGATGTATCTTTGAGAATCTAACGCCATCTACGAGGTTTAAGTGACGCGCGCATCATTGAAAATTACGACTTACCTCATCTTTTCACTCTTTCAGACTTTCACCGCGGCGTCCGCTGAACCGTATCGAATAGGCATTCCCATCCCACTCTCTGGCGACACCCATGCCTATGGGGACGAAATTCGTCGCGGCTACGAGCTGGCGAAGGAGTACTTTAAGGCAGACGACGTCAAATTACTCTTCGAAGATGACCAATGTAGCTCTACAACTGGTATCCGCATCGCAAACAAGCTGCTTGAAATCGACCGGGTTGATGTCATTAGTGGCATGTTTTGCAACTCCGTCCTACTGGCAGCTGCTCCGATATTCAACCGAGCTGGCATTCCGGTTCTCACTTGCGGGGCAAATCCTGGGGATCAAAAGGGCCTCGGTGCCAAAATTTTTAGGATATTTCCAGCTGATCACCTCGGTGTTTATCCCTTAACCCGTTTCATTGCCCAGAGGCATAAACGCTTGTGCATGGTAACTGAAATCGAGGCATACCCGGAGCTTGTAGCCAGAACGGTTCAATCTGAATGGGGCAAGCTTGGGAGCGACTACGAGCTTTTCTCCGAGACCATAAACGTTGGTGAGAAAGACTTTCGCTCGGTCCTTTTAAAACTAAAACAAAAAAATTGTGGAGCGCTGTTCATCAATCCGGTGGCGGATGACGGCTTCATCGCCGCGTTCAAGCAAACCAGAGCCCTTCAGATCCCGGCTACTATTTACAGCTACTACATGCCCG
>JAYVGZ010000081.1:0-6816 GCA_043771805.1 Pseudomonadota bacterium | reverse complement strand
AAAAATGCTTATTATATCAACCAGGTAAAAGCCCTTGTCTGATCGTCAGGATGGGCTTTTTTTCGGGAACAACGGTTGGCCCGTATTGGAACAGCAGCTCAGTATTAATAGCTCACTGTTTTAGCGTTACGCAAGTTTGATCTAGATAAAAAATGTTGTAAGCTCTACCGCTTTTTTTGGTGGTTTCGTCCCTGGTCGGGCACTCCTTACTTGATTAAGACCTCAGTTCGGGCTACCTGAAGAAGTGTGAAAGTAGCAATTCTCTATAACACCAGTTGGTACGTCTTTCTTCTACGACGCAATCTCATTAGGGACCTCGTAGCTCGGGGTGTTGAGGTCACCGTTATCTCCCCAACTGATGCCTATACTGACCGTGTAAAACAGCTCGGTGTGCAGCACATCCCCATCTCGATGCGGGCTAGGAGCACAAATCCGCTCTCTGAGCTTCAAACGGTGTGGGAAATATCGGCTGCTCTCAGGCGGTGCGCCCCGGATTTTGTCTTCTCGTACACAATTAAGTGCAACTTGTACGCTGGGCTGGCTCGGTTTGCAGGGGCCCGATTTCGTCAAGTTGCGAATATTTCTGGGTTGGGCGAAGGCTTTGACCGAGAAGGACTGCTGAACAGAGTTGTTAAGGCCCTCTACCGGGTCTCACTCTGCTCGGCTCACCGGATTTTCTTCCAGAATCAAGAAGACCTTGACCTCTGCTTAAAGCACTCCCTTGTGCCTGAGGCCGTTTGCGAGCGAATACCCGGATCTGGGGTCGATCTTTCCTTTTTTTCCCCAGGTAAGGCTCGTAAGAACGGCGAAATCGAGAGCACTCAAAAGCCTATTTTCCTAATGTTCGGCCGCCTCCTTCCGAAAAAAGGGTTCTACGCGTTCCTTGAGGCTGCAAAGGCCATCAGGGCCCATCACGGGGAGACGGCTCGCTTCTGGGTGCTCGGATCGCCCGACTTAAACCGCCCTGATTCAGTCGCATTACACGCAGCGCTCCGGATGGCCGACCAGGATGGAATCATAGAACTTCTGCCGCCTACGGATGATGTCTTACCATTACTTCGCCAGGCTCGGGCAGTTGTCCTTCCGTCAACGTATAACGAGGGTGTTCCGCGTTCTCTGTTGGAGGCGCTGGCGTGCGGCAAGCCCATCATTACAACTGATTGGAAGGGGTGCCGTGAGACTGTTATCGATGGCGACAACGGGTATTTGGTGCCGCCCCTCGATCAAGAGGCGCTCGAGCTTGCGATTGACAGAATCCTTACTGCCCACCCCGATGAAATAGATCGAATGGAGGTCGCAAGCCGCGCGCTCGCGCAGAGCCGTTTCGATGAGCGTTTAGTAGTAGAGCGTTATTTAGCTTGCTTGGAGCTGCCAGATGAGGTCGGCGGGCAGCCAGTACTCCAGGATGAGCATTTGTCGCATGCTGTATAGGTGGGATAGGCCGACGGTCTCTTCTGCTAAAATCAGGCGATCAATCAGCGCGCGCTACTTTAGAGCACAGAAACCCCAACCATCCTAGCCGCTCCAAAGGTATCCGACGCACCAGTACCGAAAGCAGCGGTGACTTGAAATCGCCCCACGCAACGAGAAGCCCTAGGAGCAGAGCGGTACCTGCAATACATGAACCGAGGCCGAGCACTACGACTGAGTTTGTAGAAAAAGTGCGCAGTATCGGGAGAAAAACCGCGAGAGCTACTGCTATGCAGAGTGAAACCCAAATGCCCGGGAGATGGGGTTTCACGAGCTTCTTCAATGGAAGTTGAAGAAGCTTCGCGCTCAGCAATGTCATGAGAGCATAATTTACGGCCACCGAGATTACGACCGCGACAGCGACCCCTTCAAGGCCGGAGAGTAGCGAGCCGACAATCGCACCGCCAATTACTAAACTACAGTACACTGCTTGCCTCAGGGCGTGCTGGTAAACAGCACCGCACGAGCGGGCCAGTGTGTCACTGCACTTGTAGCCAGTTCTAAAAAAAACTCCGAGTGAGAGGATTGTGAGAGTAGGCGCTACACTCACCCACTTTGACCCAAAAAGGACGGCGATGATCTCCTCGGAAAGAAAGAACATCCCTACGCTGACCGGGAGAGCAATAAGGGTTACGAGCTCGATATTCCAATAAAAAATCTCTATCAATTTCGACTTGTCGTTCTGCTTTTTTGCCATTGCCGGAAAGAGCACCCGTTCAAGTGCTTGACCAAGATAAGTTGCAGGGAGAGTCATCAACTGATAAGCGCGTGTATACATGCCAAGCACGTCAACGCCCAGCAGCCTGCCGACGACGAAATTATCGCCTTGTAGGGCGAGGAAGCTTAAGATACGACCGAGGCTAAAGCCAACGCCTGTGTTGAGGAGCGCCTTCGTCGATGCGCTATCGAGGCTCCCCACCCATGGGGCCGTCTGAGCCCGACGGAGCAGCACTACTCGGACAATTTTCATCGCAAGGTTCGAGAATACGAGAGACCAGACTCCATACCCCAGCCACGCCAGGCACGTTCCGACACACACATTACCGACAACGTAGGAAAGATTCTCTGAAAACATCACCGCTCGGAATCTCAGCTGGCGCTGCAGGAGGCTATCAGAGACCACCCCAAAACCATCGATGATGAAGCCGAATGCAAGTATCTGCAGGACACCGACCACCCGAGGTGCATCGAAGAATGTACCCACAAAGGGCGCAATAACCGTAAGTGCGATTGCGATCAAAATCCCAGAGAGGAGCGACAAAGCTGTTCCGGTGCGTATATCTGCATCAGTAAGGAGGTTTTTTTGAACGAGTGCTGGCCCTACACCGACCTGTCCCAAACGTTCTGCACAGCTTGTGAAGATAAGAGCAAGTCCAAGAAGCCCGAAGTCGCTTGGGAGTAGTAGGCGTGCAAGCACTGCCAACACGAAGATGCGCAAGCCGACCTGCGCCACTGAAGAGAGGTACATCCACTTGAGGCCGTTAGCGATAGTAGGGCTCTTTGATTTCTCGTTGGTATTCGGCATCTTCTTTGTATCCGGCGGAGAGCATCTTCTCTGGGCCAATTTCTTACTGTGTTTATACTCCTAGTAGGCTCCCGGGCCATCGGAGCAGCTCCTTTACTAGTGCTCCGTACTCGTAGGCAATGAGGTGTCGACACCGCGCCGATGTCCACCACTGCTCTAGCCCTGCATCAGGGGCAGTTGACACTCGTTCAGCTATGTCAGGCGCGACCCGCTGCCAGATAATCGAAACTCGCCTGGCGTGACTCGCCGACGTAACGAGCACTACGGACTGGTGGCCCGCAGCCCGCAGGTACTTCGCCACCGCCCGCAGTTCGCTTGATGTGTCGTATGCGAGGTCATAGTGGACCTTTGAAATCGCACCTTCGGGAACTCCGAAGGACGTAAGCTGTTGTTCGTAAAAGCCGCCACCATCTGACACCGGATAGCTGTCCACGTCTGCAACAGCGAACCACGGTCGCTCACGGTAGCTGCTAAGGAATACTATCTTCGGAGCCACGCCCTCTGCAAAAAGTGAATAGGCTGTGGCGGTTCGGCCTCGAGTTCTATCACCCAGGAGCACGACCAATGCATCAGCTTTTCGGGGGGGGTCGCGCAACATCAAGAATCGGCCGAGAGGTGATAGAAGAACGGTGGGTGCGAATAAAGCGAGCGAAAGCAACACCACGGCACACACTGATCCGAACAGGACAACAGTTTGTCGCGAGCTTAGAAGCACCGAATGTCCCATCTTTAGTTCCGTAGAATGTCCCAATCACTAACACAGCGCCTGCCGTTGGGCTTGTGTTTGATTACGGCCGACAGCCGATATAGCTTAGGGGCGTTGAGGCGACTGACAGCACGCGGACTATACTCGGTTGTGATTTCTTATGCGAATGACCTACAGACAGCTGAAGTCCGGCGTGTGGACGGTGTACGGATTTGTCGTGTTCACCGTGTTTCTCAGTGTTGCAGACCAGCAGCTTGGAAAACAGCGGATCATACCGATCCCTCCAACGTCATTAGCACTCCTGTGCCTTCTACCATTCGTCGTGAATGTTTTTCTACGCGCCGTGGCGTTTAGGGATGTCTCGACCCTAATAGCTCCGATAAAGCGGAACTGGCTGCCCCTCTCTTTCTTCGGGGTCCTGGCATTTTCCTCGCTGCTCCTCTCAATGATGCCTGATGCTTTCTGGGGGGACGGCGGCAAATGGATCTTCCTCATATCTTATGGGTTTATAATTTGTGTGGCGGCAATCTTTGTCCCCTCACAGGGTAGTGTGCGCGCTTCACTTACATTGTATGCGTTCTGTGCTCTCTGCCTGCTGTTGTACTCGATGTGGATTGATATTGAGTACCCCGGAACCTACTCGACAGTCGTCGCGCGAGCGGCAGGATTTCCAGGTAACTCTAACTTCGCTGCGCTTGTGACCGTAATGCTTTGCGCGTCGTTCTTGGATTACGACTCTTCTCGACCACGGTGGATAAATTTTACCTTCCTTACCGTTTCGCTTCTGGCTGTTGTGGCCACTATGTCGCGCAGCGGGATGATGAACCTCGCTGCACTCTTCCTTTTTTACTTCTATTTTCAGTACGTACACTCCGGCGTAAAGCTCCGAAAGATTGGAGAATTGGTGGTCTTGGGGGTGGGGTTAGTTGGGTTCGTAGTGTTTGTGTTACCGCTCATGTCCAATGATGTTTCTATTGACGGCAAACAGAACAAAACTCGGCTTAGTAGACTCTTACAGAACGAACAGGTTGATGACGGTTCGACAGAAACGCGGCTTAACGCTGTAAAGGATTCTATACGGCTCATCGATGAATCGCCGATTCTAGGTCACGGGACAGCGCATGCGCGCACGATGGATGAGCTGCCCCACAATTTGTACCTAGCACAGTGGATCAACAATGGCCTACTCGGTCTGTTAGGATATATAGGACTTCTCGTAGCAGCGATGTACTCGTTCACCATTCGCCGGTATCGGGCAGGTCAGGCGTTTATTGTTGTATCGCTTATTGGGAGCTTCTTCAGTCACAATATCCTAGAGCAGAGGCCTTTTCTGATGTTGTTTGGGATTCATCTTGGGCTCTCGACACTTTCGCCAGCTACGGTTTCCAGTAGAGAACGAAACGTGAGCGATGCCAGCTAGCCGCCCTACGAACTACTTAGCAAGGAGACGCAACGCAATTCGACGGTTTAGGGAACGCCTCTCAGCCGTGTCATTCGACGTAAGCGAAAGGGAAGACCCATACCCTTCAGCCTCGACGCGGCTCTCAGGAATGCCACGTTGGACGACGGCACTCTTCACTGCTTGTGCCCGCCGTTCAGAGAGCGCCATGTTTGAGGCGCTGTCTCCAGAAATGTCTCCAGAACTGTCCGTAAACCCCCCGATCTTTACTCGTGCCGTCGGATACGCCGTAAGGATAGTGGCGATGTTCTGAATCTGCTCTTGAGAGTTAGCTGAAAGTTCCGAGCTTCCCACATCAAAGGTAAGCCTATCGAAATCGAACCACGCAGTGTCGTCGAGTGGAGGTGAGGCGTTAGAAATTGCAGCGATAAGCTGTGATTCAATTTTTCCTGCGACGCCCGCAACCGAGGTGCCGTTAGGGAGAGTGAGCGTCGTCAGAATTGGCGTTTCTGTCGAGATGTCGAGAGCGGCTCCTACCTCAGCAACGTTTCCGAGCATGGCGCGTGACGGCTCGTCCTCAGAAGTGTGTGGGCTACTCGGAGCTACCTCTATAGTGGGCTGCTGAAGATCCCTCGACGTTGAAGGGTCAACCGGTGCTACCGCCTGAGGGACAGTAACAGAGGCTTGCTGAATTACCGCCTGGGGTGACATCGATTTCCAGAGGTACAATGCGCCACCGATCAACGCTAGGCCGGTAAAGAGTGGTGCATACGGCACACTACTCTTCTTTGTCACTAAGTGCGGCGCAGGG
The DNA here is from genome assembly GCA_043771805.1 of Pseudomonadota bacterium. GTDB lineage: Bacteria > Bdellovibrionota_C > UBA2361 > UBA2361 > OMII01 > JAYVGZ01. The sequence continues at coordinate 905 of JAYVGZ010000081.1, read as the reverse complement.
ATTGCCTGCCGCGCGCTCTTCCCGGCAGTGAAGTCGGTACTAGTAGCGGTGTTGCTAGGGGCAAATGAGCTGAGCACGCCGCCAAGTGAGAGCATTGAGGCCAGCCCAGACGGAAGTGCTTTTGAAATTTGCGGAGCTATGGTGATGAGGAGGGTGGAGAGCGAGGATACATTGAACGGCAGCCCAGCTTGTGAGATGGGCCCCGCAAGTCTTGAGAAAACAAGAGGCAGTGCGAGTGCAATGAGAGCGGTCATTGAGGAGGGCTTCACTCCGCTCAAATTACCGAGAATTCTTACCGTTTGCTCGGCCTGCGTGCCAAAAAGCTGCGTAATCATCCTGGGCACGACAGTTTGGGCTGGCGTGCCGGTTGCCGACATTTCAAGGAAGAGGTGCGACGGGTCTTCGACCAACGCATCGAGTGAAGTACCGGTTCGGCCAGCTGGAATTCCGTATGCCGAGCTAAGCTCAGAGACAGACACTAGCAGTTTTGAGAGTCCCAGTGTCGGGATGTTCTCTTGGGACGTAGGGGAGGCGGTGCTGCTGGGTATCTCTGTCTGCCCAATGAGGGCTCCGAGAACGACAGGGATCGTCTGGGTGAGTGCCGTCTTAAGTGCTTTCTCGGACTCGCCCGTGGAAACTACTAGGGCGCTCAACGTTTGAGACGAAACGCTTGAGAGGATTGTTTGCAGAATAGTCTCGTTGTTGTTCACTAAAAGTACCTCACTACGTTACGCCTGACCTGTGCCTTTCACTGTAAGCTCCTTGCGGCAGACCCTTCGTCGGGTTAGCCCCACTACGGGCAGGTGCCACACGCATACGGGGGAAGCATCAAAACGCCGCGACAGTAACCCCTTTAGGCGCAATAGTCACCTCCATTGGGAGCTGGGTTCACCTGCAGACTACCG
>JAYVGZ010000080.1:0-2150 GCA_043771805.1 Pseudomonadota bacterium | reverse complement strand
GTACGAGTGCTGCAATCGGTGGAGGAATCAAAGCTGCAACCGTTACAGGCAAAGGAGGCATTGGTAAGCTAATACTCAAAGGAGGTAGAGAAGGAAGGGTTGGACGGCCTTGAGGGTATTGGCGAGAAGTAGAGTGATCTTGGGCCCGCGCGATCGTAGAGAAAACCCCTTGAGAATTAACGCCGTCGGTAAACTTGTGTACGTTCCGAGTGCGAGGGTATTTTGCGATCTCGGCTGCGGCCCGCCGTACGGCTTCTGTGCATTTTAGAAGTCGAGTTAGAGTGTTAAGAGGATCTTCCAAGATCCCGTTGGCTTTATCTTTGTTCTTCCGCACTTGAAAGTCGGAGAGAATCTTTGAGTTGGGAGTAATCCGGCGTTCTAGTATGTAGGCTAATCTTTCGTTTTGGTCCCGCGAAATCTTGCTATAAGTCCTCTCGTGGAGAGTGAGAAGTTCTGCAAAAGCGGAGTACATGGATGTTTCATCCTCTCTATTGTCAATGTCCCAGATAAAAGGGATAGCCTTAAAAGCCTGCTCAATAGTGAGCTCCTTATTGACCTGGGGTCCAAAGTAGTGCAGAACAATCTCTGACAGACACAAGCAAGTGACTGAGGGTGCCCAGTTGGGGAAGTAGAGAGGATCAACAAAAGTCTGTGTCTCATCTCCTTGAAGACGAAAAGTGACTTCGTGTAAGGCAGTGCCCGAGATGGCCGTACTAGCCCGGTCGTTACGGTGAACACTCTTCTGCATCTGTCGGTAGAAAGTGTTGGCCATCTTGACAGAAATGGTTTCTGAGAGGCAAGTAAAACCTTCCGAAACAGCGATCTGCTGCGAAGAAGTTATAGGTTGATCCCGATATGTGGAAGAAGTGGGGAGTGCCGAATAAGGTGCCAGTAGAGGTGCGGGAAAACTGGAGAAAATCTTACTCGACTCAACAGGAGTCTTTGCGACTGTTGAGCGGGCTCGTAGTCTGTCCACTGGTACTGGTATGCGGGAAATAGGGCGGTCAGCCGCCGCTGGGAGAGGCCGCACCACCCGAGGTAAAGGGAGGGGTACGTGTAAGGACGTCTCGCTGCTATCGTCGTCGCTATCTCCGAAATCCGTGAAGGACGCGAGAGGCGGTGATCTGGAGCGTTTTCGAGAATCTGAAACGGGTGAATCATATAAATTGTCCTCCTCGCTTAAAACAGGCGACGGTGGACATTCTGAAGTTGCTGCCAAGAGCGAAGCAGGAATGAGTTGCATAGCTGGGGGCGGTAAAGAAAGAACATCGACAGAAGCGTCGGAAAAAACGGACACCGGCGGAGGTAAAGGTCGCACCGGTTCCTGAGCTGAAGTGCCAGTGCTGCGGCGTCTTTCTTTCTGACGTGAAAGAGAGGCGGCTTGGCGCAGGAGATAGGCCTGATAATCAGGATCCTCGCTTGAAGGCACCTCATTGGTAACTGAAGGTGGAACAGTAGAGGTTCCTGGAAGTAAATCTGGAGATGTGGTAGTCTCGGAAATGGGTAATGTTGGTGCCGAAATTGGACGAGGTGCCAAAATTGGGCGAGGTGCCGAAACTGGGCGAGTGGCAGGAGCTGGTCGCGACTTCTTCTTGGAAATAGGTCGTTCTATGAACTGATCTCTTGGAGGTAACGTTGAAAATAATGGTCTCTGCTCTATCACTGGAATAGATGGTCGCAAAGTGGCAATTTCTTTCGGGTCGCCGTTGATCACAATCGGTCGAGCATGGTGGATGGCGCGTTCGGCGTCTGTCAAATGGGCATAGCTGGAAGTGCTGGGCAAATCGGAAGCCGCGGTGGATCTGGAAATGCGTGGCATCTTTGAGCTGAAAAGTGTTTCTCGAAGGCAATCTCCAAAAGAAGGAAAAAATGGGTAGCGGAAAACGTCTCTCGCTAGGATTCCAAAATAGATCTATTGTGGTCCGTGGTCGATGGAGACTTGAGCAAGGCGAAAGGTCGGAGGGGAAAACGTGCTGTGCTTAGTCTTACGGTGGTGGTGGTTAAACTCTGGCTACAAGGATGGAAACGACAGCGTGATGAGAAACAGCAAAGCGTTGCACATGAAATGAGAAACGCAAAACCACAAACACAAACGATGAAGATCGTACTAAAACAACTCAACCGTAAACGGTATACCGCGTACGGTTACA
>JAYVGZ010000079.1:0-9468 GCA_043771805.1 Pseudomonadota bacterium | reverse complement strand
AGACGAGGGTTTTGTTGCACCCGGCAGGGTTCGAGATATTGAGGAGTTGATTTTGCGACACGAGTCAAGGTTACATCGAGCACTTCGCGAGTGCATGATCGACAGTTATCAGGAGCCTGTTGAGGCGATACGTGCCGTGCTGTTACACGACATCGCCCGAGGCCGCGAACAACTTTGTCGGGATATTGGGCAATTCGTGTCGTTTTCAGATTTTGACTTACCGTTCGGCACCGAGGAGAAGGCCCTCGGGGTTGAAAACTACTTTCATTTTATAGTGGCGAAGGGGCTGTGTGATGATGTAGCAGTACAGCGCGACTTTCTCCTACACCTTGTGAGTGAATATCGGTGGGGGCGTGGAAAGAGAGTAGAAGCAGTTATGCCTTGGTCCACTGGCGCTTATGCAGAGGGTGTCCTCCTGGAGTGCGAGATGGAGGTGGATAGGGTCGTAGCGTTTAGGACCTTTTTCGAAACTCAGAAAGAGGTGTTCAATCTTGCGCTCGGTAAAGATGGAGGACTGCTAAGCCCACGGGCGGAGCGTAAATTTCGGTGTGCTGAATACTGCGTCAAAGTCATACGAGAGCACGAGCCGTGGTTGCGAGAGATGTTTCAAGGTGAGTCAGGTGGCGAGTAGTCCGTGCGGGCGGCCTTAATCCCCCTTGTTTTCGAAGGCGGGTGGTCACGAAAGTTTGGTCCAGTGTGGTCGGCCTGGAAGGTTGTGTGGCAGGCAGGAAAGACGCGACCCTTCCGCTACTATCGTAATCGGATACTATGTCATTGTACTGATATAATATTCATTGTTTCTATATCAGTATATTGATGTAATTGAGGAATAGTGAAGAACAGTCAGCTTAAACAAATAGTTATCGATCAACAGACCAAACTTCTTAATCGCATAACTACCATTCGTCCGTGGTACCAGAACGAGCCTTTGATTTGACAACAAAAATATACCACTGAACGATACGGGTTCACAGCATACCCACGGAGTGTGTTACACCATCAATAATCCAGCCTGCGTCACAGATTCCTAGATTGGATTTCTGTAAAAATCAATAAGAGGAGAAACGGGCGGAACTATTCCCAACCCCAACTCCGCAACTCTCCGACCACCACAACGAACAGCTACAGTATGTTTGCTTCAATTCGTTCTAGCTGTTTGGTCGGTCTTGATGCTGTCTCTATAGATGTCGAGGTTAATCTCCGAAATGGACAGCCACGATTCAGCATTATTGGATTGGGAGGTGCGGCAGTACGGGAATCCAAAGAGAGAATTATTGCTGCACTAGAATATTGCGGGTTCGATCCACCCGGGCAGATACTGGTGAATCTAGCACCAGCTGAGCTCCGAAAGGAGAGCTCGGTGTTTGACTTACCGATCGCTATCGCAATATTGGTCGCGATGGGAGTCGTTCCCGCAGAGAGGACGAAGCGAGCAGTATTTTGCGGAGAGCTCTCTTTAACAGGCGAAGTGAAGCGCCTTACGGGAGCCGTAGCGCATGGACTCCACGCTTTGAGGGGAGGGGTAAAGGAGATCTTTGTACCGCAGGAAGATGCTGTCGAAACAGCGGTGGTTCCAGAGATCGAGGTAGTCCCAGTTATCTCGTTGGCACAAACGCTCCGAATCTTGGGAGGAAAGGAAGAGCCGTCGAAGGTTACACCGGCAGAAATCGAGCAGCGTCGAGGCGTAAGATCCCTTCACGATGTGGTTGGTCAACAGACCTCGAAGGAGGCCCTGATTGTGGCCGCTGCTGGTGGACATAACATGCTCATGATCGGGCCTCCAGGATGCGGAAAGAGCATGATCGCAGAACGCCTCTCAGGAATACTACCGCCCCTTTCGTCGCGGGAGATGTTGGAGGTAGTGCAGATCCATAGCGTCGCTGGTCAGGATACGGCGTCTGTTCTGCAGGGGGTGCGGCCTTTTCGAGCTCCGCACCACGTCATAAGTGAGCCGGGGTTGATCGGTGGCGGAAGCGGGCCACGCCCTGGAGAGATTAGCCTCGCCCATCGCGGCGTTCTCTTTCTTGATGAATTCCCGGAGTTTCGTCGAGGAACTCTCGAGGCGTTACGTTCTCCCCTTGAATGTGGCAAGGTTCAGCTTGCTAGGGCGAGGGCCTCGGTACATTTCCCGGCCCGATTTCAGCTAATTGCTGCAATGAATCCCTGCCCGTGTGGTCGGCTTGGAGGATCGAGTGGAGTTTGTCGGTGTTCTCACTATGCTGTGCGCGACTACCTCGCCCGTTTATCCCAGCCAATTCTTGACCGGATTGATCTGCAGGTCGAGTTAGATGGGATCAATGTTGAAGACCTGGCCTATTCTGAACGTATTACCGGTAAGGACGATGCAGACGTTCGAAAGAAGATTGAGATTGCCCGTCAAATACAGATTGACCGTTTCGGTTGCTTGAACAGTGAGGTTCCCGATCTGCAAATGAGAGAGAAGAGCGAACAAACTTCCTCTGCGCGCACACTACTAGCGGATGCTACAAGAAAGTTGGGAGTGAGTGCACGCGGTTACATGAGGCTGCTCAGGGTTGCACGAACGATTGCGGATCTCAGTGGAAGCGCAACCGTATCGGACGAGGCTGTAGCGCAAGCTCTCGGGTATCGGTGCCTAGAGAGACTTCACAATCTTATCAATGGAGGAAGCTCGCTTCGAACCGCTTCGCACTAAAGTCCTTTTCTGATCCGATTGTCTTCCTGATCTTTCGTGCGGAGCCGGAGCTCGATAGTTTTGGTTTTCTTCTGCCCAGTAAAATCTACTGTCGTTTCAATGACTATGAGGCGATCGGGTTTTATATCAACAACCTCTCCGTTATTGAGGCCGATCTTGATACCCTTCTTCACAATGAAACCTTTCCCCGCCGCGTTCTCCACGGTTGCAGTAGGTTCTCCTGCGGCGCCTGAGAGGACGGCGGTGAGCTTTAGCTGGTTTACGTCGTAGCGCTCAAGGGGAGTTTTCGATTCGTCTACCGTAGCAGCAGGAGCAAAATCGAATGGTCGGAACGGATCGCGCTTGCCGGTCGAGTCGTAAACTGTTGCAACTTGCTGTAGAGCGCCCTCATCTTTGAGCGAGTCGATAAGCTGCAATTTCAAGCTTGTTAAACTATCCACCTACAACTACCATCTCAACTAACTGATGCGGCTGGAGAATTGATTGATTTTCCTTTCCATCGACCCAGATTCTGACCGCATGGTGAACGAAGTTCTTGACCTCTTGAGCAGCCAGAGTGTGCCGAGCACCGCATCAAGGTTAGCGAGCTGTTTCAAGCACTCGTTGTAAACCGCTATAATGCTCGGGGAGAGATAGCGTTAGGGAGTTCGCCTGTGCGTGGTAGGTAGGGAAGTATTACCGCGAAAGCGTTTCCCTTGGCACTGGTAGAAGCAGTAAGGGAAGCGATAGTGACCTACGGTCAGAATATCGGTGGTAATCCGTTCAAGAAGGTCGTGGGCGGCTAACAGTTGTGTTCCTGTAGTGAGGCACACAAGCCCTGCCCCAACAACAAACATCAGGCACCTAGAGCAGCGTACATAGCTTGACGCATTCCTACGCAGCGTGGTAACTTATGTACATAATGCTACCTAACCGCTTAACAAAAAAACCATTTTCGTTCGCAGAGGCGGTTGCGGCTGGGGTATCTCGACGAACCTTGCAAGGGCTCTTAGAGCAGGGCGATATCGAGAAGCTGGAGAGGGGGATCTATTGTGTGCGTAAGCCCGAGGGCTCTGCCGAAGATGAATACAAAGCCTCGACATTAATAGTCGGAACGAAATCTGCAATTTGCCTTCTTTCAGCACTCAGCCACTATGGCCTCACAGACATTATTCCGAAACAAACCTGGGTGATGACCGACGTAGAGAAGAGGACGAAGGCGAAGTCAGTCAGGCTTGTTCGAAGAAGATCTCCGAAATGGGAGATCGGTATCCTAACGAAGTCCGGCTACCACATCACTTCCCTTGAGCGGACCGTTATCGAAACCTTGATTTCACCTACACCCGGCCTCGCTGAGGGAATCGCCGCACTTAAGACATCTCTGCGCCAAAAGCTCACCACGCCTGCAAAGTTATCTGAGATGGCGAAGAAACTCGGATTGTATGATCGAACCTTGCCGTACTTGAGGGCAGCGAGTTGAGTATCAAAGAGAAGGGCAAGCAGCTAGCCGCATCAATGCGACGTTTGGCGACGACGTCCGGACTAGCGGTGAATGAGCTTCGTGTACTTATTGCCCTAGAACGTGTAGCGGCGCGACTCGTAGCAGTTAAGAGACTCCGCGAAGCGTTAGTATTTAAGGGTGGCTTCGCTCTTCTCAAAACTGCTTCCAGCAGGAGATTCACACGCGACCTTGATGCACTTGTAACGCAAGTACCACGCGAGGCGATGAAGGTAGAGATTATCCAGGCACTTGAAGCGGATTTAGAGGACGGGCTTTGGTTCGGCGATGTTCAAATGACTGACCTTCCAGACCACGGTGAATATGAGGGAATAAGGTTCTCGGCTGCGTATCAAATCGGAGAGATCCCGGCCCCTGCGAAAATACATAAGCTCTCGCGGGTGCACTTTGACATCGCATTCGGAGATATATTGCCGCTAGGATCCCATTCAGGAAGCATGCGCTCGATCGTCCCAGATTTCGCTGATATTTCTTGGCAAGTCTATCCACTCGCCTCCATTGTTGCCGAGAAGCTCGAGACTCTTGTAAGACGCGGCTCGCTAAATTCTCGCGCTAAAGATTGTTATGATCTCGTGTTGCTTCTTGAGATAGTAACCCCTACTAAAGACTTCGCTCGCGTGGTGCGAGAGACGTTTAGCCACCGCAACATTGAGCTTCCGGGCTCATTCGAGCAGATGTTTCTCTCCCTAGATCTGACCGTATTACGAAACGCATGGCGCAGTGTGACCCTAACGGAAGATGCTCTGTCTTTTGACGAATGCGTGCAAAAGCTTACGGTACTACTTCGGGGTGTTGACGCTTTGCTCAAGCAGCCAATAGGGACCAGCATATGAATCCCCGAGTAACAAAGGGAACTTTTTTGAATGCCCTCGCCTGTCCAACGTTTGTGTGGTTTCAGCGACACGCGTCACCAGCCGCACTCTCTCCCGGAGCAGAATTACGAATTCTCGAGGGAAAAGAAATTGGAGAGCTAGCTAGGCGCACCTTTCCAGGAGGAGTGCTAGTTGATGACCGCGACCTTCAAGTGGCTGCTGAGAGAACAAGAGCTCTCATGATGGACCCTAACGTCACAGTGATATTCGAGGCGACATTCATCGCTGAGCCGTTTGTCACTCGTGCCGATGTTCTTCTAAGGGACAAAGATGCTTGGACTCTCGTTGAAGTGAAGTCCAGTCGCGATAACGAAAGTGACATCGAGGACCATCATGTATCGGATCTCGCTTACACCGCGATGATCCTTCGCTTCGCTGGTATCACTCCCGCAAGAATAGAATTGATGCGCATCTCTCGCGAGTGGAGGGGAGGGGAGTCTGAGCCATTTATCAGATGTGAATGCATGGCTTCTGTAACGGAGCGGACAGAAAAGTTTGCTGAACTTAGCAAGCAAATTGCTTATCTAATCCAGAGTCAGGAAAAGCCTGAAGGGAAACTAACGATGGCGTGTAAGGGGTGTGAGTTTTTCTCCTCACAGTGCGTAGGATGACAGCTGCCTTGTCCCCCTCGGTAGGGGGGCTTAAGTTTCTTGATCCTTGGTTCTTTGATCGAAAATTTTGCGTCGCTGGGATTCCTGAAACCGACTCTAAGGAATAGGGAGCTCCGGAGCTCCCACGCTACATACACCGGCACACAAGAGCCCCCAATATCCATATCGCGCCCGCGGACGGAGAGGAGCGCTACCGCTTGGTTAGATTCTAGCTGCCATTTATCCCCTCCTTTATCGGTAAAGCTCGAGTTCTCACGTATTCACTCCCTCGAAGAAGGGGAGCCCCCGCCACATTCAAGTGCCCCTACGAGACCTATATTTTGGCGGTGTGATCGTAAGGGCGCTGTCCCATAGGGGGCCCCAGACTTGTTCGAGTGAGGGGGCCCCTTATTTTCTTCATATCTTCTACTCCCTTTCGACCAGCTACCAAACCAACACCAATACAAATAATCATCCCGGACAAACGCGGGGTTACGGCGGGATATGTTCGCCTTCGGCGTTTAGCGGCGGATTATGGCCGGCGTTAACACCAGGGCAAAAAATGATTGAAAGAATGATTCTCTACATTGTCTGACCGCGAACCGTCACATTGAGCGCGCTGCTCAGGATATCTTGATCTTTCGTGATCTTCTCAACGGAGGAAGCTCGTTTCGAAGCACTATCCACTAAAGTCCTTTTCTGATCCGATTGTCTTCCTGATCTTTCGTGCGGAGTCGTAGCTCGATCGTTTTGGTTTTCTTCTGGCCAGTAAAATCCACTGTCGTTTCAATTACTATGAGGCGATCAGGTTTTATATCAACAACCTCTCCGCTATTCAGGCCGATCTTGATACCCTTCTTCACAATGAAACCTTTCCCCGCCGCGTTCTCCACGGTTGCAGTAGGTTCTCCTGCGGCTCCTGAGAGGACGGCGGTGAGCTTTAGCTGGTTTACGTCGTAGCGCTCAAGGGGAGTTTTCGATTCGTCCACCGTAGCAGCAGGAGCAAAATCGAATGGTCGGAACGGATCGCGCTTGCCGGTCGAGTCGTAAACGGTTGCAACTTGCTGTAGAGCGCCCTCATCTTTGAGCGAGTCGATAAGCGCTTTCTGGACTGTAGCAGTTAGCGGAACAGTGGAGTCAGCCTTCAGAAAAACGCCACCCTGACCAGGCTTGGCTGGAGTGGTTCCGGATTGAAGGGCAACAATCGTGGGCTTATCTCCAACATAATATTTGCCATTCGTAACGTAGTACTCGAAGGGATCTGACGTTCCCGGGACTTTTGGGACCTCATCGAAGTACACCGGCACCAACTCTTGAAGGTTATCCGGTAGCTTGCTCTGCTTCTGTTGGAAATCTGCAACCGAGAGCTGCACTCGAAGCTGCTCCTTTCGCTTCTCATCCACACTCTGCTTGTCTAACTGCGTCTGAATGGCCTCCTTTATGCTGACAGGTTGCGGCCGGGGAATAAGAAACAGATATCCAAGCTGACAAGCGGCAAGAATCGCACCTACGATTGTCAGCTGTTTTATGAGTGAGTTTTTACGACGACGAGCCATCAATCCCTCTGGGTTCCAAGCTTATGAAAACGGACAGTATTCTACCGACTTGGTTATGATGACGACCTGAGTGGCTCCGGTCCAGACCAAAGTTCGTCTCTTTACACAGTAATGCGATACGGTGTTTGAACCAACCTGAGAAAGGCCAGGCAAAAAATGAATTTTTACCTAGAGCCGGCTCGCTGAGCGTAAAAGCTTTTAAAAAGCGGTGGCGTGAATTTATCGGTCCGACCTTCTGCTACCAAGCGTGTAGACCTTGAGGGGGCCTCCCGTTCTCGATGCATTTGGTCGGGGTGAGAGGATTCGAACCTCCGACCCCTAGTTCCCAAAACTAGTGCTCTAGCCGGGCTGAGCTACACCCCGAAACTGCCGTAAGACTGCAGTGAGAGGCAAGGTAACTGCTACGCGGTGCGGAATCAAGGGGTACAGGTACCGAAATTACGGTTTGCGGGGGGAAGGGAGGCGCACAACCTCTCGGGTAGTCCACAGCCGCACCTGTATGGTATGAACACTGGTGCTCGTACGATCGAGTTTTTTCACCTATGGCATCTCATCCTTGGCTGATCTTTCGCACCTCCTCGGTCGCAAAATCATCGATGTAGCCTTGGTTACGCCGACGGGTTGACTCTGTCGTCGGCACAAAACCTAAGCCGAAGCCAGGCACCATAGGTGAAAAAACTTAATGGACGAAGCACTAGCGTCAGATGTAAGGGGACCTATGCACAAAAATACCGCTATTCGAGATATCCTTTCCGACAAAATAGCAGTTGGCTCACTCGAGCTAGGTGGTTGGATTAGAACGCACCGCCAATCAAAGCGAGTTTCGTTTATCGAGCTATCAGATGGAACAGCCGTCGGAAATCTGCAGCTGGTAGTTGACGCGACACTCGCTGGATATCAGGAGGTAGCTGCAAAGCTTTCGACGGGGGCGTCGATCTCCGTAAAGGGTGAGCTGGTTTTATCCCCCTCGAAAGGGCAAAAGTACGAATTTCAGGTAAAGGAGTTGGTGCTCGTTGGTGAGGCGGATCCTGATACATTCCCCTTACAGAAAAAGCACCACACATTGGAGTTTCTCAGAGAGGTCCTTCATCTTAGACCCCGAACAGCGACGATGGGTGCCGTCTTGCGTGTGCGCTCGGCAGCAGCCTTCGCCGTTCACTCTTTTTTTAATCAAAGAGGGTTCTTTTACCTCAACACTCCCATCATCAGCACCGCTGATTGCGAGGGGGCCGGCGAGATGTTTCGCGTCTCATCGCTTGACCCGAATAAACTTCCGCTCGTGAATGGCAAAGTGGATTTTTCTCAAGACTTCTTTAAAGAAGAGGCGAGCCTGACAGTCTCGGGCCAACTTGAGGGAGAGGTTTGTGCGATGGGACTCTCTAAAATTTACACTTTTGGTCCCACGTTTCGCGCGGAGAATTCGAATACCACCCGCCATTTGGCAGAGTTTTGGATGATTGAGCCGGAGATGGCATTTTACGAACTTGAAGACAACATGCAGCTTGCACAAGAATTTGTGCAAGACGTGATACGGCAGGTTCTTCAGTCGTGTCCTCACGAGCTTGAATTTCTCGCCTCCCAGGAGTGGGTTCAGCCGGGGCATCTCGACAATTTGCGCGCAGTGGTTGATGCCGCGTTCACGCGGTTGGATTACACGGACGCCATTTCGATTCTTGAGAAGAGTGGGAGGACGTTCGAGTATCCGGTTACATGGGGGATCGACTTGCAATCAGAGCATGAACGATTTTTGACAGACGAGCATTTCAAGGGGCCGGTCACTGTTGTCAATTATCCGAAGGACATAAAGGCCTTCTACATGCGCTTGAATGAAGATGGAAAAACTGTGCGTGCCATGGACGTGCTCGTACCCAGACTTGGAGAAATTGTCGGCGGGTCTCAACGTGAGGAGCGCCTCGATATTTTGGTTGAGAAAATGAAAGTGCTCGGCCTGGATACCGAGAGGTACTGGTGGTACTTAGATTTACGCCGGTTCGGCAGTGTCCCGCACTCAGGTTTTGGGCTTGGATTCGAGAGGCTTCTCATGTACTTGACCGGCATGACGAATATAAGAGACGTGATTCCGTTCCCACGGTTTCCTGGGTACGCGAAGTTCTAAGGCCCTTACGACCATGCACTGAATGGAATGATTGATAGCCAGTAGTCGGTGCCGTCAGTTATACTTATCTGATGGATGCTAAAGAACTTATTGCCATTACTGAGCGTTACTCCGCCCACAATTATGCCCCATTAGAGATCGTGGCACGCTCGGCCGAAGGGG
>JAYVGZ010000078.1:0-4082 GCA_043771805.1 Pseudomonadota bacterium | reverse complement strand
CTGTTTAATGCTGCGTCATATAGTGAATTTTATTGGTGAGTCCTCAGCAATCCGCCCATGGACCATCGCGAGCTTATCAAGCGTCTTAAAGGTGCAGCTCTGTTGGCCCCATGAATATTCTGGTTACCCACATTACCACTATGCGGTATAGTACTTCCGATAGCTATCAAGAGATTTAAAAACAATGCAACTGAGGAGATTAACTACGCCATCTCCTGCAAGCAATCTCGTAAGCTTTTACCCTCCGCCATACATGAGAAAGCGCGGATCAAACAGGAACAAATCGGCGCAGCTACCAACCTGCAGGCCTTCCAGGAGCTGCGAAGGAATCATTTTGAAGCCCTCAAGGGCGATCGAAAAGGTGAATGGAGCATACGAATCAACGATCAATTCAAAATCTGCTTTAGGTGGGATGGTAAGGATGCATCCGAGGTAGAGATTCTCGACTATCACTAAGAAGGGAGAACAGAGATCATGAGTAGAAATCAAATCCACACCACCGCCGTTCATCCGGGGGCTGTCTTGCGCGATGAACTTGAAGAGATTGGCGTCAGCCAGTCGGCACTCGCTACGCACATTGGCGTACTTCCGAAGACCGTCAATGAGATATGCCGGGGAAAGAGAGGGATTGGTGCGGAGATGGCGATGAAATTATCTCAAGCGCTTGGGGCTACTCCGTACTTCTGGCTTAATTTGCAGAACAATTGGGAGCTGAGTCAGCTTTCCGGCGCAAAAAGAATTCGTCCTTTGGCTGCCTAAAGGGATTTATAAATGCGGGTAACGCGCGGGATAAATCATTCTGCCCACGCCTTGAATCGAACAAGGGACCTCAGAATTATGAAGTGTGGAGAGTGATATTTGGCAACGCTTCACAACGTAGGACCACAATACGTTCAATAACTTGATGTGGTCAGAGGTGGTTCGATGCGGCGTAATGTTGTGAATTCTTCTTTGCTACTCCCCCGCAATTCCCCCACGGAAGTCCCTGATCAATTGAGAGATTTGCCTCTCAATGTGCGGGACGTCATTCGAAGATGCCGCAGCGGTAGGACGAATTGCGCTGAATTCTTCTTTTCACTCCACCGCTTTTCCGCCAAGGAACAGCCAATAGGCATTCCCGGGATGTCGTCGGAGGTTTCATCTCACTTCATCTTCAGTATCTCCGGTGGAGACTGCCCTCAATTCCGGAGAAATTAACGAGATTATGGTTCAGTCTGCACCCTGCTCACCGGGACGAATACGGACCCGCACATCATCGGCAGTCACGATGGCACCTTTTCCAAGTTCATCGCCATAGCGCACGAGAAGGTGGGTCAGTAGAAGAGCCTGGCGCCTCGCGGAGACATTTACTAGCCGTAGAATTCCACGATGGGGTCGTCCGTGCACGACCGCCATCTCGCCAAAGTCCTTGTCGAGAGTGACTAGCACCCTTCCCTCATAGTTTGCTTGGGCGAGTACGTCCTCATCGCCCGGATCGCTAGGTAGGTCTCCAACCCATGCAACATCAAATCCTGCTGCCGCCAAAATCTCTTTTACGCCGCCCCAAACACACGAATCTAGGAGAACAGCCCTCATGTTCCTGACTTTATCTCGAGAGGCTCAATGCGCTCGTGACCTACGAGCTTTCTCGCATAGATGAGACACGCCTGAAGATCCTCCCGTTCAAGCCAGGGATAGCCTGAGAGGATGGTGTTCTGGTCGTCCCCAGCAGCCATCATTCCGAGAACATGCTCTACGGCAAGGCGTCGATTACGAATAATGGGCTTACCCGAAAAAATCGCGGGGTTGACTGTAATCCGCTCTAGTAATTTCGCTTCGTCCATCCTCTGGATGATATCACGGCGGCGGAATTCTTAGCCAGAAAGGATTTATGGCGGTTGGGAGGTGGCAGCCCGTTTACGACTTCTATTAGCGGGGGGTGCCATACCCTGCCTTGAATGAACAAGGGACCTCAGAATTATGAGGTGTGTCTAAGGCGTAATTGACAACTCAACACAGCTGTACACCACAATCGATTGAGGATGTTAAGCATGTTGGACGGTTGTGCAATATGGCTCAGTGTCGTCATTTGTGATTAGCCATTCCCCCACAATTCCCCCATGGAAGTTCACGAGGTAATACACGATTACTGACCTTAAAGGTGAGCGTCACCTTTAACCGAAAGGACAAGACGATGTAGGATGACTTTAGTCAACTGGCCACAAGCCATTTGAGAGAGTACCAAAGATGCCCCATTCTTCATTCGTGGCCCAGTCTTTGGGGGTGTTGAATTGGTCTTCAGAGCTGCGTTGCTTTTGGCCGAGATTGGCATGAGGAACCCATACTGCCTCCATGATATTTACTTTGTACGAGGCAAATTGTGAAAGTGGTCCCGACCACACACCACCTCCATTGCTACAGGTATGAGGAGAGATAGTCATCAATCCGGCACAATGATCCGGTTTTCCAAGGCCGTCTGATCTTCGGTCTATTACATTGGCCAATAACTTTCCGGGGCGAAATCCAAGCACTTGAAAACAGACCTGCAGAATTTTTTCCTGCGAACTATTACAGAACTCCAAGCGCATTTCCGACTCGCTGTTAGGAATAGCAGCGAGAGCGTCATAGTAGTCTTGCAAGAGATTCAACCGCAGCGTATTAAGGTCCTCGTACAGCCTCCTTTCAGCGTCATCGAGCACCGCTCCCGATCTTCCGTTGCTCAGCTAGGTCACGTTCGCTTCCTCGCTCTTTAAGCCCTATTTTAAATTCTTGAATTAGGTCTGCCGCAGCGACAACTGCGGCTTCAGACTGCGAAGCCCGAATAGTTGGCAACCTTGTCTCAAACTCCTTGACCTGACGATCGAACTCTTCGTTAGAGCTCTGCTGTAACAAACGAAACGTTTCATCAGGAGAAGGAGAGCCGAAAGCACCTTGCGATTGTTGTGGAGTAGTTCGAAGACTCAAGTCAGAGGGCTCTATCATAGCCAAAAAGGTCTGCAGAGAGATTGGACCCATTTGGAGTGCCGTCCTGGCGATTCCATCTTTCTTGTCCTGCGTCTCAATGACGCGGGCCCAGGTGGCAGCGCGAACTTTGTGCGGCAGTGTCGATACGAAAGATAGTTTTGCTATGGTAACATGCCTTGCGATGCGCTCCTGTACTCTGTACTTGTACAGCTGGACAACCGCCCACATGGCACCGATCGTCACCGCAACAATCGCGACGACGACAATCAAGATTGAAAATAAAAACTTTTTCTTACTCATGATTTAATGCGAGGGACTGAAGTCGGAGCCCAGCGCTGCCTTGGATTCAACTATACTAAAACAGTTATAGGGGAATTCCGGCGATAGGTGCGATATGCCTCACATTAAAGGAAAGGGAAGGTTGGAGAAGAGCATCTTCCGGCTAGTCCTGCCCACGCCTTGATTCGAACAAGGGACCTCAGAATTATGAGTTCTGCGCTCTAACCAGCTGAGCTACGTGGGCACAATTGAATTGCGCCCGGAGTCTGCCGTAGCCCACTAAAAAAAGCAAGAGCACAAGCATTATCAGCAGCTTACAGCATTCCTCCCTCCAACAACACCAACCTTGAAACTACTTCCACACTCCCGCCATCTTAACCTCTATGTCACAAGATGAGGCCGTGGACGGGGCCAAGATTGCAGCATTGATCCTCAGTAGGATGCCGCTCGAAAGTCAGGAGCGGTTGGTGAAGGCTATGCAGGCGGCGGATCCTTCGATCGCCGCTAAGGTGGAGGACCGACTTTTCAATTTCGAGCGAATTGCGGAGCTGAAGGGACAAACAGTTCAAAGTCTGCTGAAGGAAGTTCCTCACCGCGATCTCGTTGTGTCTCTCAAAGCTGCGGGCGACAAGGTGAAGGAGCGATTGTTCCAGAACATGTCTGAAACAAAGCAAAGGCTCGTTGAAGACGATTTTTCCAGTCTACCCCCGATGCGAGTGAGCGATGTCCAAGCTGCTCAGCGCCGAATTTTAAAGAAGCTGGAAGAGCTTTACCCGGAAGGCGGTGACCGCGCCAAGACACGCCCTACCCTTCCCAAGCTTGCGTAAACTTCACGACGATCGGATCGTGAACGTCGCTAC
>JAYVGZ010000077.1:0-2344 GCA_043771805.1 Pseudomonadota bacterium | reverse complement strand
TGTTGAATCTCGCCCTGCGCGAGTTTTACCTCAAGATCAGTGTTGATGGTGAGGTTCAAGAGGCGTTTTCTGCACGCACAATGAATCTTGATTACCCCACTGGCGCAGGGGCCGAGGCGATTATGAAAGAGAGCATCGCACACTCCCGAAAGAACTATGCGCTCTCGCTCGACCAGGCGCGCGAGCAATTGGCGCTCTCAGAGATCACTTCTCTCCGCTCGCTGCGTGGCTAGTAGCGCGGATTATCTGTTGCATCCTTGTCACCGTCGAATGACTTGAAGCGGAATCTCTTGGTGAGTCTAAAAGTAGGGCGCCTTGACGTAGTGCCCCTCACACTACCAGCACACTCTGAACAACCTTTACGAGCTCAGCGCGGCCAAATGGCTTTGAAAGGGAGGCTTTTGCCCCAAATTGTAACATCATCGACAAAGGACTTCCGACGAGCTCGCCGCTGATGGCAATGACCGGTAGATTTGGATACCGCTGTGTCACCTGATGGATGCAGTGGGCTCCTACCATAGCCGAATCGCTTTCATGCTGACGAGCTTCAGGGGATGGTTCTTCATCAAGTGGGAGAACAAGATCACACAGCACGACATCGAACGTGTCACGCTCTAAATGACGCATAGCATCAGAGGTAGTATGCGCAATCTGAACCGCATACCCTTCCCCCTTGAGCAATTCCGAAAGGATCTCAGTGAGCTCTTCACAATCATCAACGACTAACACTCGTGTCATAAAGTTCCCCTTGAGATATTCTGTGTTCCGACACCAACCCAACCAATTCGCCCGACACCGTAAGTAAGCTTCGTCATCACTGTCATCGGTCTTGAGAAACTGCGCTCAAGTTCTCGTGCGCCCCCTGCAATAAACCTCTCGTGAGAGTCCCGGTGGCCGTTTATACTAGGAAAGGTGGCACGACCTGAATCTTGATTCTTAGAGCACGCTCCGTGGATAGGCTGCTGCTCCTTAGATACTACTTACATGAGTCCCAGAAGCAGAGCGACAGCCTCCTTGAACGTAACAATCTAAAAAAGTCGCGTCGAGAAGAAGGTTTAACTTATGCATACAATTGCTCTTTTTGGATCTGGAACTATCGGAGAAGCAATTACAGCTCTGCTCACGTCAAGTGGCAGTTACTCGGTTCGAGTATGTGACGGAGACATTGAGCGAGCCCGACGAATAGCCTCTCAGTGGTCACACTGCGAGGCCTTTCCCCTCAATGTTAACGATGAAGTCGCGACTGAAAAGCTCTTGGACGGGTGCACCGCAGTAATCAGTGCCCTCCCTTTTCATTGTAACCCTACAATCGCGCGATATGCTGCGAATAGAAAAGTTCACTACCTCGATCTGACCGAGGATATTGAAAGCACCCGCTTTATCTCGTCACTCGCCAGCTCGGCAAAAAACTTTTTCATACCCCAATGTGGGCTAGCTCCTGGCTTTGTGAGCCTCGCTGCTAACCACCTCGTAAAAACGTTCGAGTCGGTCAACACGGTGAAAATGCGTGTTGGAGCCCTTCCAGTTTATCCAACGAACCGTCTCAAGTACAATCTCGCGTGGTCGACTGAAGGACTGATTAACGAGTACTGCAATCTCTGTGAGGTGATTGAAAACGGCAAAGCACTCTCGGTGCTGCCTCTCGAGGGTTACGAGCATTTTTCACTCAACGGGGACGACTACGAAGCCTTCAACACTTCAGGTGGTCTGGGTTCTCTTTGTCTCACATTGCAGGGAAAGGTGAGAGAACTTAACTATAAAACCATCAGGTATCCAGGGCACCGAGACCTCATCGCTTTCCTCTTGCACGATCTGCGATTCTTGGATGACCGCGGTGCCCTTAAGGATATTTTAGAGCGGTCGATCTCAACGACTGCTCAAGACAAGTGCCTCATTCTTGTAGAGGTAACCGGAGTGTCAGCTGGCCGTCTGACACAGCGCACATATGCAAGCACCGTCTACAATCAAAAGATTGAAGGGCATCAATTCAGTGCTATTCAGGTGACAACGGCAGCGGGAATCTGCGGTATCCTTGATCTTATGCTAGAGGGGCATTTAGGAGAGCGAACAGGGATTGTAAGACCCGAAGAGATCTCTCTTACCAGCTTTCTCGAGAATAGATTCGGAAAGTACTACCGCGACGAGCTTGCATTGAGTGGCCTCACCTAACCTGGATTTCTCACGGACCTCGACCTAATCGGCCGAGACATGAGAAATTTTTTGAAAAAATGGCCATCCTTGGCCATTTTTCAAAGCGGGGGTATTTGATTCGCCACGACACAGTGTCGAACCAAATACCCCCTACAAATCAGCGCTAACGCACTGATTTGGCAACACCATCCGA
>JAYVGZ010000076.1:0-3078 GCA_043771805.1 Pseudomonadota bacterium | reverse complement strand
CGCTCGTTGACTGCTTTTGTGAACGGCTAGTTGTTTTCACCCCGGATTTGCATCCGCAAATCCGCCCCTGAGGGGCTGGACGCTGCTCGGACTTTAACTTCACCCCCTGAACGCTTACCGTGATCCCAGCTCGTGATGACCGTGGTTCCAGCTCGCGCTAGCCTGCATCGCTTTTCAAAGGCACTGCTCGCCACCGTGCCTTTCAACGTACAGCCGATACAACTTATCACTTGAGGGGGGCTTCCGACCTCCAGCTAACGTAGTCAAAGCTCCAGAAGTAACTTTGGTTAAACTGTTTACCATTTACAAGCCACGCTCCTCGGACACCGCCAGAGAAAATCTGATCACCTCTAGCGATGTACGTACGATCGCCTGTCACGTGATAGAGGAACCCATACAATGGAGCGATCAGAAGGTTGAGATCTGGCGTTGGCTCCAAACCTCCAGAGTTGTAGCCGCTTGCTGTCGAAGCGAAGAGTGCCGTATCAACATTGGTATATTTAAAGGCAACATTCCCAGGGATCCAACATTCAGACCATAAATTATCGGCAATAATCTTTATTGCTGGAACTACCCGAGGATCGTTCGTGATGTTCCAGTATTTGATCAATGAACGAGCCGTGAGCGCTGCCATGAACGGACGAATGAAGGTAGCACTGCGACTGACAAACCACTGGTCGACATGACCGAGCGCGTTGTTCACCAGCGTCTCGATTCGTGGGTTCCACGTACCGCTTGCCTCGAATTGGATCAATTTTGCGTAGAGGGCGTAAGCGTTCTCACGACTTGCCAAGAACGGCAGTAGTTCAGAATTCGGGGTGTTATCTCGAGCATACGCCGCATTATTTCCCAATTGATTCATGTAAGTGCGGGCTAGCTCATTGCCAGTAGTGAGATACTCTTGGAAAAAGCCGGCAGTAAAGTTCCAGAAGCCTGGAACATTACCGTTGTTAGCGCCTACATAGTCTCGCCCATACATCTGCAAAGCTGCCTCGACGCAAGGTCGCCATGTTGCGTCTTTTGTGTACGCCTGAATTTGAGAGTACCCGAGAATCGCATCGTAATATGTGGCCGATAGCCGCTGATCATAGGTGTTTGCCGTATCTCCGATGAAGGCACAGTGTGCACGCCCAAAGGTCTCCATATGATTTCTCCACTCACTGAGGTCTGCCAGTGGAGCTAACGGTTGGGTTGGTATCACAGTTGGCGTAGGCGAAGCTGTTACGGTAGCTGTGTTAGTCGCTGTCGGTGTCGCTGTCGGTGTAGCCGTATTGGATGGGCTCGCTGTGGCAGTCGAGGTCGGAGTAGCAGTTGGCGAGGCCGTCTGTGTTGGCGGGACTGGAGTATTTATTGGAGCTGGCGTAGCAGTAGGTTCTAATGTGGGGCTCAATGTTGGAATACTCGTTGGCTGTACGGTCGGGACTTCTGTCGGTGGAACCGGCCCCGCAGGGTCTTTAAGTGGCGGCGTTGTTGCCGTTGGCCGCTGCGTTGGCGTGGCAGTTGGCCGAGGACGCCTGAATTTAGCCGCCTTATTATCTCTCTTCGGCGGCGAAACTCTTGTCGGATTTTTAGTAGTAGCCGTATTCGAGTGCAGTCTTGCCCTTGCCGAGTCGTCCTCTGCTACCGCGATATGATGCGTAACAAAAACCGACAATCCTGCGAGTAGTGCATAAAAAAGTACTAACGGAAGAAAAAAACGGCTCTCGTCTCTGGATTCATGCCACATACTACTACCCTCCAAGAATCGCCTAAACCTCTCTAAGCAAAGCTCGTACCGGCACGAACGTCGTTTTCTAGAACACTCTAACTAACTGGATATTTGAAGCTTTGGTCCGCTAACGAACACTAATTTGCGGAGCAGTGAAGGGAAGTTCGAGGCGCACTACGCAAAAAAGTGCGTGACTTTTCACCCCGCCCGGTCGACAGAGTGAGAACTTGTGGGGTGCGATCCCTTACGGTAGCCTCAACCACATTGAATCGATGAGGGGTGATCAGAATCATAAGGCTTAGGAAACCGGATCTGCATTGGACTCTTGTCGACGCCATACTGGCGAGATTCGCAAATCCTTCGACGGCTCTTTAGCTGCCCGACAAACTCAAATCTGGCCACCCGCCGGATACCCTATCTTGAGATTCAAAGACCATGCGCTCTCTAATTGCACCCGTACTTCTCTTCGCTATGTGCCTTTCTTTGCTTCCGGTTGACGTCTCGGCACAAAACCAGCCAGACAACACCAGCCCCCCAGCTTTATGGCTCGTTGATGATAACAGCGGGTCAAGACTACAGAGGCTTTACGATGGTGCCCGAATAACCCTTTCCACCTATCGCGGAGCATCATTGAACGTTGCTGCTCAAGCCTCTTCTGCATTTGACGCTGTCCACTTTAGGTCCTCTGACGGCTACTCTCGTAGTACAACTCGCCGCCCGTTCCTTCTCTTCTCGAGACACAGGCCACTTGACCGGGGCGCGCTCCGCCAGGGCGGCACCTTAAAAGTGTCTGTTAAAACATGTATAGGTACATGCCGTCGTGGCTCGGCCAGCTCCTTGCAAGATTCTGTAACGGTGACTTTCATTCCCGAAGCAAACATAAACCCTCCTATCAACGTGCCTCCCAGCCCCACTTCGTTAAACTCTCCTACCAAGGCACTCGCCAGCCCCACTCCATTAAACTCTCCTACCAACGCGCTACCCCGCCCCACTCCCTACATCCCCGTGGCAATACCCGGGATGTCGAACTGGGAGCAGAAGATGGTTACGGACGGAAGAAATCACTGCGCGGCACTCGTCAATGGCTCGAAGCAGGGGCAGTCCTTGTTAGCAAATACCTACTACGACGCTCAGCGAGTGTTCCAACAGATTCGGGATTACACCGGCGATTCTTCTTGGCAGGGATGCGTAGACGCAGCAGAGCGACAATACCGCGATCTGTACGTAGTCCCAAACTCTGGCATGATCCCGGCTTACTGGAACTTCTCATCGGGGATGACGCACGATTTCATCGAAACACGAGATTCCATTTCTTACGATACAGTTGGATTGCTCGCAAACAATGCTGCCTTCGCTCCTGATCCAACTCC
>JAYVGZ010000075.1:0-2640 GCA_043771805.1 Pseudomonadota bacterium | reverse complement strand
GCGTGCACTTCCGTGGGCTGTGCCGCACTATATCTATCCAGTGCTTGCAGCCGTCGGCGATGTAATTCAGAAAGTTCGCTGTTTTTGAGTGCCCAAGCCGCCTCAGTCATTATTGGGATTGATGATCCACTCGCCAAATCGTGAATCTTCTCGGCAGTTACTAGAATGTGCTCAACGAATTCCAGGTCTGTTGCAAGCTCACGTTTACTTAGCGCTTCATTGATAACTTTGGAAGCACGGCGCAAGAGCTTTTCATCGATGTCTGATCTTAGGGCGGATTCTAGGATTATCTCAATTGCTCTCTTTGCTGCAAACTTCGCGTCGCCATACTCTTTTTTCTCCCAGGCACGAAAGCAAAGTCGCCTGAAGCAGTCTGCCGCTTGGTCCGCCCCTGTAAGTCTCCAGCGGCGCTCCCGAGTCTTCAAGTTGGGTAGAAGCGATTCATGGATTTCTGCAGCTTCCTCGAGGCGGCCGAGACGTGTGAGTGTCAACGCCTTGCCTTGCAGCAACGGTGGGGCATCTGATGCAAGAAGCAGTGCGGCATCAAATTGTTCCAAAGCCCCATCAAGATCTTCGATATCTGTGAGTAAGAATTGCGCATAGCAATATCGACTAATTCGAGACTTTGGATCAACTTGTATCGCTTGCTCGTAGCACTCGGTAGCTTGAAAGAACTCCTGTGAACGTTCTTCGATAAGTGCGGATATACGCCATGCTTCGGCGCTGTTCGGCGCGAGCCGACGTGCGTCTTGAACTGAGCTTCTAGCCTGCTCGTTGTCGCCTCTATGCAATCTATCCAAAGCCCGCCGTAGGTAGGTCGCTGCAATTCGTTCGTCACGGCCAGTGCCTGTTCTTACGAAGTATGGATCGTATTCATACCGCGCTTGCAAGATCGATTCGTTCGTCAGAATAACGCGAAGTTCTCGGAGTCTCGATTGAATGTTCTTGAAGAGATCAGCACTCGGCGGCGCCTTTGCGGAGATAAATTTTTGAGCTGATTCGGATAGGCTGTACTCAAAGTCGTCGTGACCAGATTTGCTACGGCTAACCAGGCTTGAGTGGTGAAGTGCACTCAGCGCGGCCTCTGTTTCCAAGTCCGTAAGCTTTGGGGCTAGAAACCTGAGTTCTGCAGATGTGAGCGGCTTGCGTGCACACGACAGGCAGTCAATAACCAAGCGCTCATTTTGTCCAAAACGATCAAAGAGGTTCTCGAAGCAGAAGGAGAGAGCCGTCGCAAACTCGGTGCGGTCGGTGCTTAGCAGGGATGAGGGTTGTGCTCCAAGGCCAACTGCCGCTACGAACCATTTGATGAGAAGCGGGTTGTGAAAAAGACGCCTGCAGTATCCTTTTATTTGCCCGTCATCGAGCTTGCTAAGCTGTGCCGAGCCGAGAACCCTAGCAAAGGCACGGAATAATGCTGTCGAAGTCTTCTCATCAAGAGGTTGCAACGGATAACGCGCCTCGAACTCGCCAACTCCGACTCTTGATGTTAGGAGGACTTTTGAGTGACTGGGTACTCGCAGGAGTAACTCGCGCAGCGCGCCGGTAGAAAGTGTCTCTAGATTGTCTATAGCAATTAGTATCTTATAGAGGTCCAAGTATTCTGCAATCTCTTGAATTAGATCGGCCTCCGTTCTCTGAGTGGCAGCTCCGGGAACTCCGAGCTGGTTGGCAACCTCCGAGAATAGTCCGAGTGTTTCGGTTATCGCGCCGGATAGTGTCTTCACTCCTGACTGAGTAAGCGCCGAAGTCTTTAGTGAAATCCAAACTACTGCATCGAATGGGCAATTTGTATCGTCTACAATATCGTAAAGGCAGCGTAACGCCAGCGCGGTTTTGCCAATTCCACCTTCCCCAACTATAGTTACGACTGGGTAGTGCGATCGGATGAGTTTCAGTACTTGTGTTCGATCTGCTGCGCGTCCGAGGAACCCTGTTTCGTCAAATTCTGGAACTGGTAGGTTGTTGTGTACTTTTGTGCGCTCATCATTCCAGAACTGTGGGATCTGAAGAGTTAGGACAAAGGTGGGTTCGCGCTCGAGTCGTGCTAGCGTTGATCCAACTGCTGGAAATCGAAATGGCGTATTGGGACGTTGTAAATGTCTGGCAAATTCAATCAGCTTAGCAAGGTCGTCCGGCTCTAGCGGTCGGGAGTGACATACTCGATTACGAGTTGGTGCTAGCTGATTCAGGAGCGTGGCAACATCGGCGATCCACTCCTTGTCAGTCTGCAGCAGGGGAATAATCTTGCTGTGCAAGATTTTGGAGATGTCCGCAAAGTCGATGTAGGGAAGAAGATCAGTGTCAGGAACACTTGTCCCAGCTGTGTCCATCCTTAGGTCCGCAGTGCGACGCTTAATTGCTTTATCGCGAATGTCTGGGGGCAGGATGTCAGTCTGTACGGAGTTAGCCTCCGCCACCGACTGAATCAATGCTCGGAAATCATCTTCTGTGGCGGAAACTGCCGCGAAGCATGTGTTTCTTGCTGCAACTAGCTGTGTCACTTCCTTCGTCTCCGTTGAGCTGCCGAGATATCTATAGTACGGCATGTAGCGGCCGCACTGTGGGTTTGTGTGGCTCAAGTTGGTGCGTGAGGTGCGCGGTTGTTGTGTTGCGGGGCCTAACGACCGGCGTCAGGCG
>JAYVGZ010000074.1:0-3916 GCA_043771805.1 Pseudomonadota bacterium | reverse complement strand
ACGGATTCAGGACCTTCTCCGCCATGGAAATCGCATTATTTCACCAACTTGGGAAACTACCAGAGCCAAAACTCACCCACACTTATTGGTGAGGAACCGGAAAAAGAAGCCTCTGATGGCTTAATACCGCCTCTGTAATTCCGAGAATAAAGTAGACGCATCAATTCCACAATTCGTTCCGGGGATAAGCTCAAACTGAGTCTCTACAATTCCCATCGCAATCGCAGCATGAAGAATCCTACGGCTCGGCCCCCATTGTTCGAATTTGTCACCCTAAGGTGCTGGCTCACTCTTTCGCTAGCGGGTGGCTCTAAATCTCAATCAGGTAGGAAGGCGCTTTTGTTGCCTCGTGTTAATGCGCGGTTATCCTTCGGGGAGTTAGGAGGAGAAGGTTATGGGACCAGCAAGGTATACCCCTATCACAAACATGATCACGGCTATCAAAGTCACAGCGGCCAACGTAAGAGCCGGACGCACGACCCCGAGCAGTGCGCAAACGAATGAGACGGCAAAAGCGGGTAATATCGAAATACTCATGAGGAAATACCCGCCAGGATCCTTCTTAAGCGGTCCAATTTCGTTTCTCGTCGGCGCGGCGACGTATTCAACGACAGTGCGCACCT
Source organism: Pseudomonadota bacterium (assembly GCA_043771805.1). Taxonomy (GTDB): domain Bacteria; phylum Bdellovibrionota_C; class UBA2361; order UBA2361; family OMII01; genus JAYVGZ01. Next base: position 3,293 of record JAYVGZ010000074.1, on the reverse strand, counting down.
CCAGGTAAGCCATACCAAACGCGCAGCACCAGATAACGCCCCGAAAAAAACTCCCCCATGTACCCATATTTTTCATTCGAAAGACCCCACTCAGATCCGCGCCCGCTGGCGCAGAAACACTATTAACAGCCCCTTCTGCACACGGAAAGATGCGACGAAGACCTTTCACGTTCGATCTTTGCACGTGCTCCAAGTGGTACCGAAATGTCCCGTCGGTATCGGCCGGCGTGGGTAGCTGAGTAGGATTATCACTAAATTGGAGCATGCAAGGGAGTTCCTAGAAAGCAGGAGCAATTAACAGGAGGCGCAACGAAACGGTCGTCGAGCTGGATTCTCGTCAAGGCCAGCAAGGAGCATGTCGAACCTTCATTCTCGGGATTTATCTCGAGGCGGCAACACCAGCGAGGCGGGTGGCTGCCACGTCCACAACCTCCTCCTCTCAGCAGCAGCTGCAGCTTTGTCCTCGCCAAGTGTGTAGGGAGACTCAAGTACTGCTTGCGCGACACGAAAGAGCGTCGTCCTGCGAATCTGAATATCAGGATCAGCCGTTAGTATACTCACTGTTACCCAAGTATATCGCGGTCCGCCGTCTGACCATTCGCGACTCCACATATCTAATTGGGTGCAGACAGCTGATCGGCGCGATTTTGGGAGGGTTTTGTACCAGGCGCATAGGGCGTCGGGAGTCTTCGTCAACTCTTTGAGCCTATCTCTTAGCTCAAGATCTACATACGGCAGCCTTTTGTTAGTAGGTACGATTAGATGTTCCTTACTGACTTCTCCTCTAACGTGACGCACCAATCCCACTTTTTCACCTTCCGATGTTTAGCCTGAATACCTCACAGGTATTCGAATAAAAAGTAATGCGAAGGCATCAAAGAAGCCGTAAATATTGAGTTATCAGGCTTAATTTTTATGGATTTCAGAGGCTCTTCGCATGACAGAGTGTAAGCAACCGAAACTAGAGTTTCAAGACATTTCTGGTAAACGAGTAGAAGGAAGATTCGATGCGGGCAAGCTATCCTCTGACGGAGGATTGCTACTGATTCGCGAGGTCGTTGACGGCCAGGGATTCTTTGGACGATTTGGTGACTGTTTCCAAGACCACCGAACAGCGGATGCTGTAACGCATTCCTTGGAGTCAATGCTGAAGCAGAGAGTCTACGGGTTACTCGCTGGGTATGAAGACCTGAGCGATCATGACACCGTACGGAAGGACCCAGTAGCACAGCTCCTATCAGGGAGAATACCGGGAGAACGCGCTATGCTTGCAAGCCACAGCACGTTGAACCGAATTGAGCTTGGCAAGGAAGCTATCGAAGACAATGAGCGGTACAAGAAGATTACCTACGATGATAGCAGCCTGGAGACCTTTTTTATTCAGGAGTTTGTCCGCTACGCTAAGAGAAAGAAGCTGAAGCAGCTTATACTGGATGCTGACGCGACAGATATCCCACTTCACGGGAAGCAGGAGGGACGATTCTATCACGGCTACTACGGACACTACTGTTATCTCCCGCTGTACATCTTCTGTGAAGAATTTCCCCTATGGGCAGAGCTCCGACCGGCCAACATTGATGCTTCGCTTGGGACGGAGGCAGCACTTGAAAAGATCATACCAGCCCTCAAAGCAGCGCTACCGGGCGTAAGGATAATTCTTCGCGCTGATTCAGGGTTTGCCCGAGAGGGGATCATGCGATTTTGTGAGGAAAATGGCATCGATTTCATCCTTGGACTTGCGCGAAATAGCCGCCTTCAGGCAGAGCTTGCTGACGAGATGCAGACTGCTCAGCTACGGTACGAAGAAACGAAATGTGCTGCCCGAGTATTCAAAGCCTTCCACTATGAAACCCATGATAGCTGGTCGCGGAAGCGGCGTGTTATCGGCAAAGCCGAACACCTCGAGAAGGGCACAAACCCTCGCTTCATCGTCACTTCGCTCAAAGCGGCTCCCGCAACACTGTATGAGAAAGTGTACTGCAAGCGCGGTGAGGCAGAGAACTGTATCAAGGAACAGTTTCAACTGTTCGCTCACCGAGCAAGCTCCTCAGTAAAGCGGGCGAACCAACTGCGTCTCTGGTTCTCTACTGTGGCTTATCTCGTGCTGGTCTTGTTTAAGAAGTCATCTCTCGCCGGCACCGAGATGGAGAATGCCGAGCCAAACACTATCCGGAGCAAGCTTCTTAAGATTGCCGTCAAGGTTACAGTCACGGCACGCAGGGTGTATCTTTCGTTTGCTGAATCATTTCCGCTTCAGGAATTATTCTACTCCGCTCTCAAGGCATCTTCGTAGGACCACTGACGCTCCTAGAGTCGTCTCCAACGGAATACGTGTATCTAAAATCTGGTAAATCCAGCATCCACGAGCAACAGACGCGTCTTTCGGGTTACCGGGACCGTACCGCTGCTTTCAGATTCACCGTTTCGAGCTATACAGTGCCATTTGACCCGCTTGCGCGCAGATGCCGTGAGGCATCCAGGTTAGCCGCAACTACAAGAAAAATTGAATCAGCCCGGCAAATTCGGCTACCGAGATCGTTAGGATAAAACAATTAGGAGGCCTCTGTCTTCGTATCTTCCTCATTCTCATTGAACGTCGAGAAAAAGGTGCCACCAAAGATCTGCAAGCTACAGATGAATACAATTCCCGGCTCCCCGCCTGGCGCCAAGGTGTAGGGAATGAGCGGTTCGTCAAATACCTACATGCGCTCAAGCGCTGCGCAAGGCTGCAAGAGAGGTATGATTGAAACGCCGGAAGGGATTGATGGTCTGGTGGTATTCCCGCGAAAATATCTCAACGCATCTCGTCCTTCGAGCGGGCCCCTAACATGTCGTACGAGCGCAGATACTTACTGAAAGTGGATTGGTTTTCCTAGCAATGATCATTGCAAGGCATGAATTTAGAGATCTAGGTTAAGCGGAATACTCCTGCAATGCCGCATAAATTCTCTTGGCTGCCTCATTAAGGGCCACACGTTGAGCCTGCGAAAGGACGCTTCTAGCAAACGATCGCCGCTCTGAAAAAGGAACCACTAATCCAACAGACGATTTCTTGTCCTTGCTCATAAAGGTCCCTTCACTAGAGAATGCGGTGACTAAGGCTCCGGTCGATCCATCAAGAACAGTAATATCGAGCACGACAACTCCCTCAATTTCTGAATTTGATGAACTTACTAGACCAGGCACTCGGATCCGGGAGTTGTTTCCATCAACATCGTACACCTGCTCGGTGACGATGGCCTTAACGACGAAGGGCCCCTTTACTCCTGCCGCAAGCTTTGTCGAATAACGCC
>JAYVGZ010000073.1:0-4110 GCA_043771805.1 Pseudomonadota bacterium | reverse complement strand
GCGATTCGTAGGCTTGGTGAGAGTGATATCGCTGTTAGTCTCGCAATTTCGCTCAACGCGACCACTGATGAGATTCGATCGGAGATTATGCCGGTCAATGCTCGATTCCCTCTTGATGACCTTATAGCTGCGATCAAGGAGTTCCCGCTGGGGCCGCGCAAGAAAATTACAATTGAATACGTTCTCCTTGGAGGGGTGAACGATTCGGCGGATGATATGCGAAGACTCGCCAAATTGATGCGTGGTTTGCCAGTTAAGATTAACCTCATTCCGTACAACGAGAACGCCGGTCTCGGATACAAGTCCCCGAGTCGCGATTGGGTGTATTCTTGGCAAACCTACCTCAACTCACACGGGCATCAGTCATTCATTCGTTGGTCGAAGGGGCAAGATATAGGCGCTGCATGTGGTCAACTGGCGACGGCATCAAAGCGTTCTCCGCGAGCTGCCTCTTTGAAGCAGGTGCCTGCATTAGACGGGCCATCCGACTCTGGTATTGTTGCTCCGGTAGCTGCGTAGGCACGCTCGGCTGCTAATGAAAGCTAATCGAAAGATGAAAATTCTGCTTATCCCCAAAGGGTTCCTGGGGGACATCATATTAGTAACCCCGATAATCGCGTCTCTTCGAAGCTGCGGCCATTCGGTTACCGTCGTAGTTCCGCCAGTGGCCAAGGGGATTCTTGGGGGTGATCTCGCGGATGATGTTGTTGTGTTCGATAGACGAAAAGAGTTTCGGGGCTGGAGTGGGCTACGCGCGTTTGCTAAACGGATCAAGGCGATGCACTTTGACCGGGCGTACTCATTTCAGCGGTCAGCACGGACAAGTCTGCTCTTTCGCCTGGCCGGCATCCCTGAACGGGTGGGGTACGCTGATGCCTACCTTGGCTTCCTGTATACGAAGCGGGTGTCACGAACCGAATCCCTGCACGAAGTCTTGCGGAGCTTTGAGCTAGTAGTTGATGAACTGGAACCCGAGTCGCAGCGCGAAGTGAATAAGTTGCTTCGAGGTGAGCGAACAGTAGACCCTAACTTCGGTCGGCTGCAGGTCTCACTTCCTTCGAGCGACGGGATGTCTGCGAGAGTTCTTGAAGTCCTTACGGGAGAGGTGCCCTTCATTGTTTTGGCGCCGGGAAGTGTGTGGGCAACGAAGCGGTGGGACAGCCAAGAGTATCGCGAGGTTGCCAAAACCTACCTCCATGAGAAACACCGAGTCGTCCTCGTTGGTGCACCGAATGAAAGTGTTGTGTGTGACGAGGTAGCCGCCGACCTGCCAGTCGTAAATCTGTGTGGCAAGACCACGTTGCCAGAGCTTATAGCGATTATTGCAGAAGCAGCCGGGGTAGTTTGCAACGATAGCATGGCGCTGCATGTTTCATCGGCTACGCAGACTCCCTGTGTCGCGGTGTTCTGTGCTACGTCACCAACCTTCGGCTTTGGCCCATGGAAGAATAAGGCTATTGTGTTGGAGAAGAGCGAGCTATTTTGCAAGCCGTGTAGGAGACATGGTTCTTATTCGTGTCCCACAGGAACAAGAGCCTGCATGGTTGGAGTTTCTGGAGCAGAGGTAGTATTAGCGCTCAATTCTTTGATGCAGCGAGGTGTGCCTTCTACAGAGGACGATACCAGGGAAGTAAAGGGGATATGATGATGATCGCTGAAACCGTTTCCGAAATTCAAACGCCAGAACCAGCTCCCTTTATCCCGGTCGTACGCGGCCCCTACGAGTTCGGCTCTCGTGAGAAATTAGCTGATGACCTCGCGAACCGCCTTGTGGGAGTGATGAAGGAACGGGTTGAAATGTCTCCGCGAGGTGTTCTCGGTGGACGAACCTACAGCGCGAGTCATGATTTGCCGGGTCTTGGGCGTATATTCCTAAAGCAGTACGCCCACGGCGGTCTTCTGAGGGCGTTCACCGCGCAGCTTTTTTTGGCTGTTGGCCCCAGTCGATCCCAGGAAGAATTTCTCATGCTTGAACTGGTTCGCTCGCTTGGAGTTCGTGCTCCTCGTCCCTTGGTATACGTAAAGCGTGGAACCTTTTTTTATGCCACCTGGCTCCTCATGGAGGAGTTACAGGATGTTCGTTCTCTTGTCCAAGTGAGCGAAGAAAAACCTGACGATCTCAAGGAGATAATGAAGTCAGTTGGTGATCAGATGGCGATCTTAATAAAAAATCGAGTGCTGCACATTGATCTTCACCCAGGGAATGTGTTGGTTGATAGTGCGGGCCTTGTCTATATTGTCGACTTCGATAAAGCACGCATGTTCGGTGGATCTCCCTTTGAGCTCAGAGATCTTTATCTCCGTCGCTGGCGGCGGGCCGTTATAAAACACGCGCTATCGCCGATGTTGACAGAACTTATGTCGCTCTCGCTCCGTAGTTATCATGAGTAGTACCGGCCCAAAAACTCTCCCTGAGCGCCCCGCTATTTTGATTATTTTGATGGGTGCCCTTGGGGATGTAGTCCGTGGCTTATCTGTCGTTGATGCCATTAAATCTTTTCGACCAGGGTCTCGGATCACCTGGCTTGTAGAACCAGCGTGTGCAGGTATCGTTCGTCTCCATCCGTTGATTGATCGGGTTGTCGTCTTTAACCGAAAAGAGTGGAGGAAAGGGTTTCTTTCCGCATTCCGTGAGATCAGATCGGAGAAGTACGACATCACTTTAGATATGCAGCGGCATTCGAAAAGCGGCCTTTTCTCGTGGGTCTCGCGCTCCCCACGACGGACTGGATTTCATCGCAGAGACTCCAAGGAGGGCAACTGGCTTTTCAACACGGAGTACGTGCCGTATCAAGGAGACGATATTCCAAAGGCGCAGCACTATCTTACATTCCTCGATCGGGTTGGCATTCCGCGCCTTGTACAGCACCGATCAGCTTTACAGCAGATCACGATCGGAACACTTGAACCTAGCTACCGAGAAATGCTGCCGAGCCAGTATGTCGCTTTGGTACTGGGGTCGTCGTGGGAGTCGAAGGACTGGCCAGAAGAGGGATACCGCCAACTCATTTCGCGGCTTCTTGAACTCCCCACAATTTCAGTTGCCCTTCTCGGGGATAAAACAAAGGCAGCGATGGGAGAGCGGCTCGCTCTCGAGGCAAATTCTGCGAGAGTGGTGAATTTAGCTGGAAAGACTGACCTGAATTCGTTGGTAGGTGTCTTAAACGATGCTTCCGTTGTGGTGGGCCCTGATTCAGGGCCTGGTCATATTTCAGGGAGTGTTGGGACGCCTCATATTACCCTTTTTGGGCCTACTCCGGTGAAGAGGAACGCGCCTACCGGTAGTGAAGAGCTCACACTTTCCTCCAATGTTGGATGTGCACCGTGCCGTCGGCGCGTGTGCCCCGGCTTAGGGGGGGTGTGTATGAAGTTGATTACTGCAGACGCGGTGATGGAGAAGGTGAGGGGGGTTTTGGGGAGTGGGGCGGGAGTTTAGTTTGCGGAAGCCTACTCACTGCTTTGATATCCGCAAAGCGCCCGCCTTTCGGCGGCCTACACTTCTCACCCCTAGTTAAATCGTGCCGTAGCGTTACTGCTGCTGATCAAGTCGGCTGACCCTCGTACCAAAACACTCCCTAATGTATTGACCAACGCCGGGCATGACGGTGCTCGACAGTTGCTTCCGTTAGCCATCTGATCCGGATAGATCGAGACTGGGTGGCGGAAGCCTCGCGTGGCACGAGACGTCCGCCCGCAGTAAGCACTATGTAGTCTCAGACAAATGGCGATTAACACCTGATATGACCGCCCGAATCGCAGCCTCTTCAGAATTAGTATGCACGCCAACCCCGTACTTCGCCGACCCGTCCATCTCAACCTGAACGTACGCAATAGCTTTTGCAGAAGATCCCTCTTCTAGGGAGTGCTCTTTGAAATCTTTGACATTAAGGGTAATTCCAAGCTCTCCCAATGCAGCTACGGTTGCATCAATTGGGCCGTTACCGTGACCAACTAAAATATGCTCTCTCCCCCTAAATCCGATACCAATCGAAGCACGAACCAACCGTTGCCCATCGACTTCAATCTGGCTTGAGTCAAAGTTCCTAAAGAGAATAGGGGTGTGCAAGCTAATGAACTCGGAATTGAAGAGCTCTAAGATCGTCTCCGGGG
>JAYVGZ010000072.1:0-5137 GCA_043771805.1 Pseudomonadota bacterium | reverse complement strand
TGGTTCACCACAGTGTCGCCCGCGATTCTCGATGTTTCCTACGTCTATCCAAGCGCTTCACCCTCTCGCTACGAAAACCTGTGAGCGATGCAGGCTAGCCTCGTAAGAAAAAGACTCCTAGTCGTCAAGAAAGGACCTTCGAATTATCAGTGGGTTAGGCAGTGTAAGCCCCTCACAGCTCAGTTTCTTGGCGTTCTAGGCCACATCCCGACTATTGATGCCATAACGAGACAGTAGGTGGTTGTTTGCGGTATCATTAGACTGTACACCATGAGCTATTAACCCCTTATCATTCTCGATTGTGACGGTATGGCTACTGACGATAAACGCTCTCAAACTGATCTAATGGATGACCCAGAGGTTGAGCTCACGGGAAGTACCGGCTCAACAAAGGCCAACACCACCTCGTTACTTGAGAAGCTAAAGCAGACGTTGGCAAGCACCCCTGCTGACCGTTGGGAGGAAGCGGGTGAGGCTCTTGATTCGACGCGTAAGTATCAAAAGCCTCAAGAAACGTGGGAACGGCTGTTCTGTACGGATACGAAGAACGGCGTGCTTGCACTGCGATGCTCACTTCCTGTTCAGAGCAATTTTTTCGGTGGGGGATACTGCTTCGTCGAATCAGCTCTTCCCTTGTATTACGTCGAGATTCGATCTCGTGGGTGGGCTCCGAAGATGTTAATCGACCCGTTCTACCGAGCGAGCGGAGGTATTGATAAGAACTACCAAGTCCTCGCTGAGGGAGATGTCGCGAGACATTTGTACCTTGAAGTTGAGACCAGTGTGCGGTCCTACCGTGAAGGGCTTCGGAGAGACTTCAACGATTCAGTCGAGCGGCTGATGGCGAATATTCATGAGCAGATCAAGGGCACTGAAGCCGGAGACTGGCAAACAATTGAGGGTGAAAAGGGATTTGTAGGCTATGCGGCCGACGTTAACGGAATTACCGTTCAAATTTCTCAAACTGTGCGTGAACGGTCGGCTTCGTATGCGATGTCATTCACAAAATACGACCTGAGGTGGGATTGTCGCGATGTGAATATCATCAGAGAGATATACGTTATTGTTGATGAATCTGTCAGGCACGCGTCGCTGGAGCATCTTGGAAAAGTGCTTGAGGATATGTTGTAAACTCATCGGTTGGTTTCATTTGCCAAACGGTAGGAGGTGCTTCTTATGACTTCCGAGAACTGCTACCCCACTCTTGAATGAACCGAGCCCTACTATCTTTTGCTTAGAAGGCTTTACCAGCGACCGCGCAAAAAATTCTATCGCCTTTCTCACCGCATCTGATTCGGTGCCGTTCAGGGCTTCGACAATTTGAGAAAGGGCGTCTTCGCTCGATTTGTCCAGCCTTGCATGAATCGTCTTTGCCATTGCAACAGCTCCGAATAGATAAGTGTAGAACAACGGGGCAATTGTAGTACACCATGATTATCTTTGAAAAGCTCTCAATGGTGTGGTAGCGAATCAATAGCTCCGGCTGCGGCTGTAGCCGGTTTCTTGGCAAGCACTAACCAGCCCGGCACCTCTGCTACCTCTTCAAGCAAAGCCCTCTCACCATCCGGCAACTTTCCCCATCTCCGAGCAGACATTACAAGGGGGCCTTCCCAATTACCTAAAGTATCGTTCGTCGAGAATAGTGAGAGGTGATCGTTGACTCCATCTCGAGCATATAGGTGGCTAGACTGTGGAATCTTCCCTAGGAACGTGACATGAGAAACCTCGGGTAGACTTTCTAGATACCGAACAACATCTTTAGACGATACATTTCCACCGAGAGCCGTCACCTGCATCACCTGCGCAACGGAGTAAAACACCACCAGTGAGAGTGTTGCTGTGCCGAAGTACAGAAATTTATCGTCCTCGGTTGCGCTCGAGCGAGTCAGTTTCGAAGAGGTCGCGTAGGCGATAATCTCACAGAATCCAAGGGCGAGTAGCGAGAGTGAAGCACTAAAAAAGTCTCCATTGAGAAGTAGCATCGTCGCTACCACCGCGAACGACAGTACTCTGGTTAAGTAGCTTTGAACGAAGAAGTACTGAGCGCATCGTGCTGGTTGAGTGTACCACAGTTTGTGGAGCAACAACGCCAGGATGATTGAGAGGCCTGGAATACCGGGAAGTACGTAGTAGATCGATACCTGGCGTCCCACTGTAAAAAAGAGACACGGGGCCAGCCCCCAGGAGGCTACAAGCACGGCGCTAGGGGTGAAGAGTGTCGCTCGAACTGATGCGAGGGGCCTACTTCTCCACACCATCCAACTGAAGAGAACCGTCCAAGGCGCGAAAGCACCCAGCAGCATCAGCCAAATCATTCCTCGTACATGCTGGTGGCCCGAGCCGTAACGATCTCCGTATTCCTTAACAAGGAATCGAAGCAGATTCTCGTTAATGAGGAAGTATCGAAGAAAACCGGGGTTGTACATCTCGGCTAAGAAGTACCAAGGCGCCGACAAAGCGGTAGTGAGCGCGAGCCCTCTGATCCAAGGTAATCGAGAGAGCTTTCGATACTGATGATCTATTAGTAGCCACGGCACAATCGAAACAATCGTGAGTACCAAGGCCACCGGTCCTTTGCAAAGCAACCCGAGCGCGAGAGAGAAGAAAAAGAGGTAGCCCCACGCTGCGGACTCCTTGGGGGTGGGGGCCCGTAGAGACAAGGCTAATGCCATTACTGCACCGCCGATGGCAGTTGCTAGCCAGGGGTCTAGCATGCAGGCCCCAGCGAAGAAAAACGTCACCAGGGAGCTCATGGAAATTATCGTCGAAAAAAAGGCGACATCGCGCGAGAAAAGGGTTGTACAGAAGTGGAAGAGCCCAGCCGCCAGAAACAGTAACGCAATAAAACTAGGGAGCCGCGCCGCGAACTCCGTAAATCCGAATGCCTTGAAAGAAAGCGCCGTAAGCCAGAAGCTCAGTGGCGGTTTCCCTAGAAAGGGAACCTGGGTACCTTCATCGAAAGTAAGAGGGGTAATCCAGTCACCCGTCAGTACCATGTTTTGCGAAATTGTGGCGTAGCGTCCTTCGGAGGGATCTAGAATCGGGAATGATCCGAGTGTCACGAGTCGGCAGGTGAGAACAACGAGGAGAGCGTACATCGGAAATCGCGGTGCACTGGCGCGGAGGAGCGAGAGAAGCATTGCTGATACACGGGGCTGCATAACGGGCGTTTAGACCTTTAGTTTGAAGGCACTGAATACTTTGGTGAGGGCAACGACGACCAGTAGTTCAGGCTGTACGCGAGAGTCCCTCGAAAGCGTCAGCGATGCAAGTCTCGCAGGCTAACGCGGTACCGACTGCTGAGCATTTTAAGCTAAAGTCGGGCTAAGCACCAAGCTGTTGCTCAACCAGTTTTGTATACTCCTCCTCAAGGTCTTGATGCTGAAGTCGAAGGTTCTCTAACCGTTCGTTTACCGCCTGACAGTCTGTTAAAAGATCCCGCAATCGGCTACTGCCAGCGGTCATTACATTTGACAGCTCTTGAAAGACGGCACGCTGATCGGCTGTCATAGGAACCTCTGCCATCATGGAATCAAGGCTCTTCAGCGATGAGGAGAGCTCCTGCTCAAGAGTAACGCAATCAGTGGTAACGTTTCCAAACTTTGAGGTAACGTCCAGCAGCTTCGCCTCATCCTCTTCCTTCGCTGACTTCATCTCCTGTTGGACCGCTTCCTTAGTTTCAACATCTTTCTGGGCACCCTCGAGTTTCCCTTCGATCTCATTGAGTAACTGCTTCTGCTTCCCCAGACCCTCCACAACATCATTCTTTTGTTGTGTCACTGATCCAAGTTGGGCCGTCGAAACGAAGGGCCCCCGATCTGAAATATGGCCCTTAATCTGTTCTTCGAGCGTTTCTGATTGTGCCGTAAGTTCCGCTAGCGTAACGCCGGAACCGCCTCCTGAGAGCTTCTTACTAAGAATGATTGCGCCAAACATTACGCCGGAGCTTAATGCGATTGTTATAACAGCAACGACCCAGACCATAGGATTTATCTCCTCTGTCGACACACCAGCGCGACTTAAAATGTATACGGTAAAAAGAGGCTAGCCGCCATCACCCACCGACTCGTAACGAACAGAGATGCAAAAATCGCCCATCCGAAGACATTCTGCGCCACCCCCGCCGGTGCGCTGAACTCCAGTCAGACGCACCTTCATTCTACGGGTATCAGGAGTGAAGCGGTCGCCAGCGATCAGCGGGATCCATTGTCCGAAGGCTTTAGAACCGATATCGGTCAATTGCACTGTTCCTTCGCCTTCGCAGGTTCCGCGACCTGCGCCGACTGCGGCTACTCTCAACCAGCCAGAGAAATCGCCCCAGTTGGAGGATGCTACAATCTTCTTTATGAACGCCTGTCCTGGACTCAAGTCTCCCTCGATAGAGACACGACCACCTTGAAAAGGGGGAATCTTGATCAATGAGACAGTTAGCGCCACCTCGGAGATTTCGACATCGGACAGATCAACTGTAAATTTCCCCGAGATATCTGGTGGCGGCGCAACTGAGAAATCCGACACTGAGGCATCGAGCCTGGCACTCTTTACTGAGATCCCTTTGAGGGGGAACTGAGGCTGAGCCATGCGAGACCACAATGTTACTAATGAACCGATAACACCGACCTGCGTGGCGAGGTCTACGCCCTTGAGAGAGCCGGTAATCCGTGGCGCGCTCGTAATATTCGTTGCGTGGCCATCAAGCGACCCTCCCAGGATACGGAGGCCAAAGTTAACTTCAGGTGATGCTGAGAGAAGTGATACGAAGGGAACTGACACCCTTACATCTTCTACGGCGAGGCTTACCGGGATCTTAGTTGGTCCGCGCCCGATTGGGATCGGGATCCAGCCAGAAACTTCCTTTATCGTTACGGTGGTGCCAGAGACCTGGAGATCTTTCCAGCCGAGATTCCCCCGTTGCGCAACCGCTCTACCGAGTTCCCGCTGGAGCAGTACCTCAACGAGTGGGTTCCAGAAAACGTAAACACCGACGGCCATCAGGAGCAGTAACCCACCACCGAACATGAGAAACTTACGCAGCATGGTTAGGACTTGTGAATTAATAAGATAGACATTTAGGCGCCCAGATTTGGTTCAGATTTGAGCGGGAGGAATTCGAAAAACCGGAGCCATAGTGAACTAT
>JAYVGZ010000071.1:0-3416 GCA_043771805.1 Pseudomonadota bacterium | reverse complement strand
ATCAGCGATGTCTTTTATGGAAAGGAAAAGCTGCTCAATCCGGCGTGCGGTCGCCATGTCAACCGATATCTTCACAATGTAGGGGCGAGTCACGTCAAGATAGATGTGCTTTCCAAATGCGACTGGAGATGGCGCAAATGAATGGCTAAAAATATCGGCGGAGAGCGTTTCTACATAACGGTGCGCGAGGAACGTCTCCTCCCCAATCACGTAGTACAGGCGGCGATTCTCGCGCGTCACAAACCGGTAGAAGTCGAGAACCTTCCGGGGTTGCGCAAAATAGTACCAAGGATGAGGAATCCAGCCGAAGAGTTCGCGATTCCCCGTTTCCGCAAAAAAGGTTTGCATGATCTGCACCCAGAAGTCGTCCATTCTGAGCAGATTCGTGAACTCCCAGGTGCGTTTCTCACCCTCCAACGGCAGGATCGCACGAGCACTTGCGCTGTTTATACAGTTCTCATAAACGCGATCTGCGAACAACATGAACTCTGAGGCCCACGAGATACTGAGCTGGAAGGTGACGCCAACTTTCAGCACAATTCCGAGCTTCTGCAGCTTTCGCAGTTCGTGGTAAATCCCTTGAACAGAAACATCCCTTCCGCTCTTCGAACACGCGGCATGCAGCTCGCTAACCTCCATTGCGCCGTGCAGACCGAGAAACTGTACAAGGAGTTCATCAAGACGGTCGTTGCCTCGAAGGAGCATAGCGGGAGTCCCCAATTAAAGTACAGCTTTAATCCTACCAGAATACTCAAGTTTTCACCCATAAATTTCATCAAATTGATACCAATCCTTCAATAGCTGACCCGTCGCCGGTCCTAATCGGTACTGTGTTGATGTTGAAGGAGTGCCATGCTTTTGAAGTCTTTAGTCAAGTCAATTGCTTTCACCATTTCTCTTCTCTTCTTGTGTGCACCAATACGAGCGGAACAAGCGCCACTCGAGATTGGTGTCATCGTCCCGCTCAGTGGACCCCTCGCAGAATTCGGATATGCCATCAAGAATGGAATTGAGCTTGCACAAGAGACCACAGCTGCTCAAGCCTCGAGGGTGCGCTTCCTCTTTGAGGACTCTCAGTACCGGGCTCAGGCGACTTTGTCGGCGTATAGACATCTTCGAAACACACGCAGTGTAAAAGTAGTTTTTGTGTTCGGCTCATTACCCTCGGCCGCTCTGGCACCGATTGCGGAAGCCGAACACGTGGCACTATTCGCGCTCGATACCGAGCCTGCTACCGCAGCGGGGAGAAAATTCGTCGTACGATTCATCAGTCGTCCCGAGCATTTTGGACGAGTGCTTACCGACCACCTTGCCCAGCGAGGCTTCAAGCGAATAGGTATCGTACTCACAGAGAACCAATACTTGCGCTCCATGGTTCAAGGCTTGCAGGACTCACTTCAGCCTGGTCAGACGCTGGAAGTCGTGACCACAGTTACACCCGAGGAGACAGATTTCCGCACCGCGGTTAGCCGCATACGTGCGGGTGAGTACGATGCAGTTGGCGTTCTCGTTCTCTCTGGGCAGATAGCACTTCTGTATAGACAACTGGAGAATCAAAAAGTTTCTTTTCCTACTTTTGGATCCGACTGTTTTGAAAGTACGACAGAGATAGAATCTGCCCGGGGGCTTATGCAGAACGCAGTCTTCGCAAATACTGCCGTTTCCGTAGAGTTTCGAAGGGAATATTTGACGAGATATAAGAATGATCTGCAGATCAATTACGCGGGGCTCGCTCGCGACTTTGCTGTTCTAATCGCTGACCGAATTGTCGGAACGGCGTTGGAGGGAACCAGCGCCGAAATTATCAACGAACTAGCTCGGCCAGAGCCAGTTCAAGGGGTCACCGGTATGTTCCAATTTGAGGAGAATGACGCGGGCGATAGGTTCTTTAAGTTTCCGGTTGTGCTCCGGCAGGTGAACGGGGTGCAGGCGCGAAATTACTCGCCTGGGGCTATCCCAGACAACCAAATGGCTCAGCAGGATGGTGAGAGTCTCTCGGATCGCGCGCGGTTGAATCTACCGCGCACAGGGGAGGGGCGGTGAATGTAATGGATCAGCCGGTTTTCGAGTGGGTACATAGTAAAAAACGGTGCAGTCACGCACCCGCAGAAAAAATTGGCGAATGAAGTTAAAACTTCAAACTCAACTGACGACGCGACCCACGAGAGTTCTAACCTCTCTGCTTGAGCTGCTCACACGAAATTACTTTCGTGCTCAGCCATGTTTTCAGGCGTACCTCAAGAGGTCTCCCCCGATAAGAGCCGCAAATTTTCAAAGCCCAAGCCGATGATTTACTATCGAGGAGTGTGAGTCATGGCTTTGTTACTTTGTGCTAACTCGCCAACTCCCCAAGCCTTCTATCGCCTTCCGCCGGGCAGCGCAGAAGTACGCAGGGTAAGTTATTAACCATTCTGATGATTCCATCTTTGACGTGTAGGGTGTCGAAATTTATTAAAATACCCAAGAATTTGTTGTTGAGTTTCAAATAAGAAAGCATTAAAGCCTTATTGCTCAAACTGTGCCTTATATGGCACACTGGGTGCTATGCAAGTTTCGCGTACTTCTGAGTTTGAATCCTGGCTCTCCGATGAGTTTCAAAAGATTCAAGCGCTGGTGGAATCGCGAATATTCAGAATTGAGAACCATGACCATTTTGGCGATGCCAAGAATCTTGGTGAAGGGTTGGCAAAACTTCGCTGGAAGAACGGTCTAAGGATTTACTTCACAAGAGTAGGTCAACGGGTGTTTCTCCTTCTACATGGTGGAGGCAAAAGTGACCAGAAAAACGACATCAAGAAAGCGAGAGTTCTCATTGAGCGATATACCAGAGCGTAAGCTCAAAGCAGGCGCCAAGGTTCAGACGGTCAGTAGCGCTACCCGTCTTAAGGACAAGGAGCTCGTGTTCCGAGCTTTTTGGCAATGTCTTGTTGAGCAGGATATCGATGCATTTAAGGACATTCTCCGGGGACATTTGGAGGCAGTGAATAAGGAGGCTTTCGCTAAGAAATCGAAAACGTCTCGACGAACTTTACATAGAATTCTGTCACCTGAGGGAAACCCGACTCTTAAAAACATATCGAGTGTTCTTAATGCACTTTATGGATAGCAACACGAGGGAGAGAATTGCCTTGCGCTGGATTCATGGTTCAAGATAAAGAAGGCCGTCGATGGCCGGTCGAAACGCAAGCGTTCCTTGAGACGTACCGGTTCGCCGATCGCAGTCTGATAGCGTCCGTCCAGCAGTTTAGTTGTGCTGGAAGTATAGTGGAATCAAGAAAGTAAAAGGGATAACTTTCGGATGATAACGAATACCCTACGCTAGCCTGCATCGCTCACAGGTTTTCGTAGCGAGAGGGTGAAGCGCTTGGATAGACGTAGGAAACATCGAGAATCGCGGGCGACACTGTGGTGAACCA
>JAYVGZ010000070.1:0-3757 GCA_043771805.1 Pseudomonadota bacterium | reverse complement strand
GACTGCTTTTTTTCCTCACGGCAGTCAACGTCCTCAACTACTTTGATAGATACATCGTTCATTCTGTCGAGCCATTACTCAAAGCGGAATTCTCGATTTCGAATCAGGAATCCGGCTTGCTGGTTTCGGCATTCGTTTTCGGTTACTTCTTGTTCTCTCCCCTCTTCGGGTACCTTGGAGACCGATACGATAGGCGATATCTAATGGCGGGCGGGCTTCTGGCCTGGAGCGCCGCGACCGCAGTGACTGGATACACCTCCACACTGGTAACTTTCTTCGCAGCGCGCGTCTTCGTTGGAATCGGTGAAGCAAGTTTCGGTACGATTGTGCCGGGATACCTGAAAGGTCGCATACCCGACACCCTCAAGTTGAATTCAGCGCTTTCGCTGTTTTACTGCGCGATTCCTGTTGGTGCTGCGCTCGGGTATGTCCTCGGAGGAACTATAGCTGCCCGTTATTCTTGGCGGGATGTGTTCCTCTTCGCTGCAGTTCCCGGCGTTCTTCTTAGCATCGGCTTCTTCTTTGTACGAAAGGAAGATCCGGTCGAAATTTCTTCGACTACCCCAACAGGATTTGTGTCGGGCATAAAGGCTGTATGGGGGGTGCCGATTCTTCGCCTTGCAATCCTAGGATATATCTTCAACACATTCGCGTTGAACGGCATCGCAGCATTCGTAGTTCGGTACGGAACTGCTCTGGGTATGGCTATGGAAGACGTGAGCCAACGTTTTGGGTTGATTCTGCTGGTCACTGGGTTCTTCGGGACCTTTGGGGGCGGAACCTTAGCTTCGTTTCTGGCGCGAGATGCGTCAAACAAAGTCAAATGTCTCCTTTCTTTCGTAAGCATCTCTACCTTTATCGGATTACCTTTCCTTTGCGCTGCATTTCTTGTCGGCTCGCCAAATCTCTTCCTTATCTGCTGTTTTTGCGCAGAGCTGATGCTTTTTGCTGGCGTGGCTCCGTTAAATTTGGTGCTTGTAACTCGAGCACCCAAAGGATTGGAAACCCTCACCCAAGGAGTAACCATTTTTTTCATTAATCTGTTCGGTGCCATTTTTGCTCCGATAGCCATTGGGGCCACTGGCGACTTGTTGTTTCGCTGGGGGTATACCGCGACCGCGGGAGCGCCTTACCTTGCCTACGCTATGCAGCTATCGAGCCTCGCCGCCCTCTTATCCGCTCTTTTCTGGTGGATCGCCTCTCGCCGGGACGTTGAACCAGCTCAGAATTTGCAAGGATAAACGTCTCCTCTGATACATGCAGGTTCCATCAGCCCATAACATCAAGACATCATGGAGGGGTCTTTATGCGACGGAAAATATTAATCGCGCTGGCTACAGTAGCGGTATCATTCAATTCGGTAGAAGCCCAAGATCTGAGCGCGCCTACCATTATGGACCTCTCTTCTGAGCGCCTCAGAGGTGAACCTCCGTCCCAACGCAAAATCGAATCTGCATACGTTGAATGTTTGAAGCAGATGGATGAGGAATTGGGGAGTATGGGCGGAAATAGCTCTGCGTACCGGGCCGCGGTAGAAACTCAATCTGCAACCTGTCGCGCAAGTAAGAGTGATTGTATCCTCAATCCCAAAGGCACTGATTGTCGTGGTTTTGTGGAGGACTACGCTCAATAGCCTCGAGATAGAACTTTCGTGGCAACTTCTAGGGGGCGGCCTTGCTTTTTAAAGGACGGTAACGAGTGGGGCTTCCAAAGCAAATTTTCATTCGTGAATTGGGGCCACGCGAGGGGTTTCAGTCCCTGGCGAACGTGTTTCCGACCGAGCAAAAGCTACAGCTCATTAATGCACTTTCGCAGACTGGTCTTCGCTCGGTCGAGGTAGCGTCATTAGTGCGACCAGACCGTGTTCCACAAATGGCGGATGCTGAAGCGCTGATCACTCAGCTTCCGACAGCGCCGGGTGTTGAGTTCACGGCCCTGTATCTGAATATTCAGGGATTCCTTCGCGGTGAGAGCACGGGTCGGCTTAACAATCTGGGATGGCTCTATTCATCTCCGAGCGAGCTTTTTTTAAAAGCGAACAGCCACTGTAGTTTAGAAGATACGGTAACCACTATTCCAAATTGGTTAAGCGCATTTGCTCAGCGGGGAAAGAGCCTCCATGGCCTGGTGCTTTCTACCGCGTTCGGCTGCGAGCTTGGTGGTCCCGTTACTCCTAGTCAGGTTGAAGCGTTGACGACTCGATTTGTAAGAGTTTGTGCTGACCTGGGATCTCCTCTGAAGGAGGTCTGCCTCGCCGATACCGTTGGTCGAGCTAACCCAGAGTCGGTGCGTATTACTATTGAGTTAATCCGGGCTCTCGGTGTTCAGGTGTCTCTTCATCTGCATGATACCTGGGGTCTCGGCATCGCCAACGTAAGCGCCGGGTTACTCGCAGGTGTCGATATCTTTGAAACATCCATCGGAGGCCTTGGAGGGTGTCCTTTTACCCCGGGTGCTGCGGGCAATGTCGCAACTGAAGATGTTGTATTTCTCTGTCAGGCACTGGGGATTGAAACAGGGGTCGATCTTGGTAAATGTTGTGCTGCTGCAGAGTTAGCTGAATCAATAGTCGGTCATTCGTTATCGGGAAGAGTGTATAGGGTTACCCGTACCCAGCGACCGTTAGGTTAATCGCCACTTGATACTGGTTGAAAGTAAGAGAGTAGGTGGTTAAGTCTCTTGAACTCCTTTATCATTGCAAATCTAGACGCACGAACACCGTGTCGTCATAGAGTCCACCGGGATAGGCCGTCATCGCTTGCTGTAGAGGATTTAGAGAGGCGTATGGAGAATTATTTCGTTCCTTACTTCGGAAAGCGTCCGGCGTCGCTGTGTATAAACGGACACCGTCTCGTTATTCTTGCTCATGATAAGGAGGTTCTGGCAGACGATTTGGAGCTTCTTGGAGCTGATCGGCTCAAGACAGTGAAGCTCAAAGACCGAGATGGTGTACAAGAGGAATTTCTGGGGAAGATCGCTCGCCAAGTTGATGGGGGCGTCGTCATCGCGCCAAGTGGTGTAGAGCTCCGCGAGGTCATAAAGAACCTAGAGAGCGAACTGCCTTGGCTACAATAGATTGGATTGGGCGAGGCCTCTATAAAAAAACGCTCTCTATTTCACTATGTCTTGCAACAGTAGTGGTACTTACTTGTTGCGAGCGCCAGCCTCTTCGCCGTCCCTACGGATTCTTACGTCTCGGCAATGTTCAAGAATTTACCAGTGCCGAAGTCTTTCTCCCGGAGTCGCGGATGGTGGTTCGGCACGACGAGCATGGCTTCTCCGCAATGAGTACAGACTGCACCCATGATCTCTCTCCGCTCACCCGAAAGGTCACACCAGGAGGGGAGGTTTGGGTATCGTCCTACACTGCGAGTAGTTATGATTCGAAAGGCCACGTACTATCAGGCCCTGCGAAGGCAAATCTCCCTTACTTTAAGCTCAAGCTTGACTCCGGGACCTACGGTGGTCCGCTCAACACTCTTTATGCCGAAGTGGGTGAGGAGCGCTCCGAAGAGTGGAGATTAGAGGTGCCTATTATAGCGATTTCCAAAATTCCGTAGCGAAATCTCGGCTCTTGGAAAACGCTATCGATTCGCGGATGCGAATCAAATCACTATAGGCCTTCGAACTAAGTCATGCCGACGAGGGTCTTTCTGGAGTAATAGAAGGAGGAGACTCCGCTGGGGATTCAAGTCTTTCGCTGTGAGATAGTATCTCAGGGGTCAGGTGAATCAGCGGTTTCATGTGGTACCACAAC
>JAYVGZ010000069.1:0-3132 GCA_043771805.1 Pseudomonadota bacterium | reverse complement strand
GTGCTGTTCGGGTCAAGTTGAGCTAGGGCCCAAGAAGAAGGGGACAGACCATAGGGGTGAGCTCCTCCGGGTCAACCGCATCAAGGGCCAGGTCGAGGGCATTGGAAGGATGATAGACGAAAAGGCTTATTGCCCTCACATTATTACCCAAATTCAAGCGGTACGCTCCGCGCTTGCCTCATTACAAGGAGTCATTCTAACAGCTCACCTTGAGCATTGTGTGAAAGAGGGGCTTAAAAAGAGCGGCGGCAAGGAAGCTGACCAGCTCGTAAGCGAACTCATCGGCATCTTTAAACACGCGGATTAGGGACCGACGTGAGCGACTTACTAATCTATAGGGCATCCGTTGTAGTTATGGCTAGCCCTTGAAGCCTGGCAAGTGAAAAGTGAGATAGCAACCGACGCACTCTTTCGCCCCGTGAATCAGTGGAGTCAGATTTCAGAAGAGCGATTAACCGCTCAATCAGTAGGGCTTATTCTTCGAGAGTCACTAAAGCGCGGAGGAACAAATCCAGAGGCTTCTCGGGTCATTCGCTTCCGCTGGATTCGCCACAGTTGTAGCCATGAACGGTGCGTCCGAGAGAGAGAGATTCAAAAAACTACGGGGCACATTAGCCTTGAGGTCCTATGGCGCTACATAAGAGACGGAGAGCTATTTAGAGATTCGGCATCGAAGAAACTGGGGTTGTGACGGTCATCCGTTCCGACTACCCCTAAATGCGACCGGTAAATGCCGACTTCAAAACTATTTCTTGACAAATCATGACACGTCAAGAAAACTAGCGAATATGGCAAAGAAAAAGTTCGCAACACAGGTAAGCCCGGAAGTATTAAAAAGCCTCCAGGAATACGTAAAGCAATCCAAGAAGAAGATCTCTGACGTCGTAGAGGATGCCTTAGAAGCACACCTTCAAAACGTCCAAGTTCGACCAGCGTTTCGCAGTGCAGTGGAGCAGGTCGTTAATCAACATGCTGAAGCACTCAGGCGTCTTGCTAAATGAGCCTCGTCAAGTATCCGACTCTGGAAGAGGCGCTGTATTTGCATAGGCTTTTAATCGAGCGGTTCGGTGGGGCCCCGGGGGTGCTGGATCATGGGCTACTAGAGAGCGCTTTGGCGCGGCCACGTTCAGGTTACTACAACAGTCTCTCCGAACAGGCGGCAGCACTCATGCACAGCCTAGCTATGAATCATCCCTTTTGCGACGGAAACAAGCGGGTGGCCCTTGCTTTAACCGCTGTCTTTCTTCTCATGAACGGCTATCAGCTTAATGCCTCCGCGAATGACTCAGAAAAATTTGTATTGAAGTTAGCCTCAGGAAAGATAACTTCTGTTCCCGAGATCGCTAAATGGCTGGAGAGAAGAATGAAAGCGTCAGTTGTTGCTGAAAGCAAAAACAGGGCGTCCGAGAAGAAGTAAAATTTACGTCAATCCTCTAGTAGTCAATGGTGCATCCGAGAGAGAGCCCGCGAAGAAACTACGGGACATAAGCTTAGAAGTCTCTCGGCGCTACATAAGCGCGACCTATGGTGGATAGCACCCCGCACTATACCCTTGAAGTAAAAACATTGCCTCAAGTCCTACCGTTGACCGTGGAGGATGGTAGCTACTTAGTGAGTGAGCAACAGACGCACAGGACTCTTTGGAGCTGGTTAATTGCGCAAGCTCTGCTCGGTCACTCTCAGTGATCCATCCACAATGAAGGCCACAAACTACAAAACACGGACCCTCGACGGTCTTAAGGAACTCTAAGAACTCAACCGGTGATCGATTCTGCCAGTCGAACCCGTTCTCTACCCTTGATTCATTACAGAAATCCATTCTCACTTCATGGCGATGACGATGACTCTGCTGCAAGTGGGCGCAGCTGGTCAGAGAGAATAAAAGCGAAATGAAAAATAGTCTCATCTGCGCACCCTGTTTGTGTCCGCCATCCCTCCCCCCATGCATGCATGCTGGACGAATATAGGTAGAGACTCTTTCAAGGACTAGAAGGGAGTTACGGACCTACAGTCAATTATTCTCTCGAGTCCCCGGCGTCGCCCCGGGTGGAGCAGCGGGGGTTTGTTTGATACCTTCCGCTGTTCTCATGTAGGACGTTCCTTGGTCGTCTACGATCTTTTTTAAGAGTGCCCACCCTTCCATCTTCTGCAGAATTCCAAGCGCTACCTCTTTCCTCGGGCACTGGCATGCAAGCATGCAATTTATAAGACCCTCTTCCATCATTCGAGGCTCCGGGCCTCCCGGCTCTTGAAAAAAGGAGAACGCCATCAAGACTGTCTGAAAAGGTGTGATGAATGCGAGCATTCGATGCTTCTAGCGTTCTCATGTAAGCGACGTGGGGTCTGCCCTTCCTGTGGCGCTAAGAGAGCAGTGAAGTTTGCAGAGCACCTCTACGCTACAGTGCTTGAGGATGTACCTCACCGCCACATTATTTTTACGATTCCGAAACGGATCCGAATCTTCTTTAAGTATGATAGGCGACTCCTCTCTATTCTCTTCAAGGCAGCACGAGAGGCGCTAAAGGACGTCCTCACCAAAGATGGCGGTACTATTGGTGCTATCCTCACAGCACAGACGGCTGGGGAGGCATTAAATTATCACCCTCATCTTCACGGAATTTTGGCTAACGGGCTTTGGGGCGAAGATGACGTCTTCTCACCCTTGACCGAGATTGATCTCAAGGCAATCAACTTAGAATTCGCCAAGCATGTTCTCGTGGCTCTCTGCAAAAAGGGTCTCATTGATAGCAGTGATGTAGCTCAGGTGCTGAGCCAAGAGCACACCGGATTCTTAGTATGGATTGGAGAACCCTTCCACTATCAAGAGAGCTCGCAATTCGTAGCACGGTACATAGAGCGCGGGCCGCTCTCATTAGAGAAGCTCTCACTCCAAGACGACATTGTTACCTACACCACAAATGACAACACAGCGCATGACTTTGATGCACTAGAGTTCTTAGCGCTCCTATCAGCACAGATCCCTCGCACATACGAGTCTATCTGCCGCTACATTGGAAGATACTCCTCACGTAACCGAGGAGAGAGAAAGAAGAAAGCTGCTGCTCATACTCTTGTGCTGGATAAGGGGAGGGAAGTGAAAGTGCACGAACCTCCGCGCAAGCCGTCTTCGTG
>JAYVGZ010000068.1:0-4934 GCA_043771805.1 Pseudomonadota bacterium | reverse complement strand
ACTCTTTTTTTGTCGCTAACTACCGACCATTCGGCTCCGATGACCACTCCGTTCTGTCTGCGTATCAGCTCGGTGTATGACGATGCGAACTCTTTTGCGTCACTTTCTTGCTCCCAGACGCTCCTCCAGGAGACTATTCTGAAAGTTTCGCTCTGCTCGAAAACACCTACTAAGTCGCCGAGCCATCCTTGCCCTGCATCAATAGCGGGTCGTTTATCACTCATCCCACTACCCAGCATCGCTATAATCCCAAATTCACCAATCACATCAGAGTAGCTAGGCTCTCCAACCTCACCATCTCGATCGAGACTTGCTGGAGAAACCTCAATCGAGGGGGCTCCTTCGCCAAAGTACACCTTGGGATGCAAGATTTCGCGGGAGGACCGCGGTAGTTTACGAAATGCCTTATCGATTTCGGCGCGTCCACCGCGGCGCATCAGCTCGTGCGCGAAACGGAGCCCACTACTGTACGGGAAGAGTACAAATGATTTAATCGTCTCGGGCACCTCCTGGCTAGCCATCGCCGCACTACTGCCCAAAACCTCCTCGGCAAAGAGCATATCGATGCTCGGGAGCTTCGCGAGAGATTCCTCTTGCTCGGCTAACCTCTCGCTGTCGAGCATCACGGCTGTGGCATCGCCCTCGATCAACGCGGAACGAGCCAATAACATGTCACCATTAGAAATGGTCGAATCAAGAATCGTATCGAGGTTGAAATGCTGATCTTGCAGCGCATGGGTCAATTCATGCACAGCAATCGTCTTTTGCAGAGCTGCTGGTATCCAATTAGCCATCACAAAGTGGCGCTTTTCTGGATCGTAATATCCACCTAGTTGAGAGACATAAAGTTTAAGGACCCCCTCCACATAGTCGAACTGCTCAGGCACCATACCGATTGCCCTATACACGATCTCTTCCATCTTAAGTTTATTGGGTGGAAGACGAACATGAATAGTAGCGCGGAGGAACTGCTCAATCTCAGCTCGATTTTGTGTCAGGCACGGTACCTCTTTTTTCACCGCAAGTTTACGAATGCGGCTCGCCTCGCGGAGCGACTGCGCAGCTACCGTGCAGATTGAAGAATCCTGGGCACTTATCGAGGCCCCATGAAATGCAAACAACAAAACGACGAAAATTTTAAAATTCTTCTCATGTTTCATTTAACTATAGCCGATGGCAAACACATCTATGAACACTCGTCGGCCCTCCATCACTCTTTGTATGATCGCCCGAGATGAAGACTCGGTCATAGGCCAAGCGCTCGCAAGTGTTCAATCTATAGTAACTGAGATGATCGTCGTAGACACGGGGTCTACAGACCAAACTCGCGAAGTAGCTCAGTCATTTGGCGCAAACGTCATGCGCACCCCATGGGAGGGAGATTTCGCTGCGGCTCGTAATATCGGGCTAGCACAAGCCACAGGCGACTGGATTCTCGTACTCGATGCGGATGAGGCAATTGACCAATCGCAGCTAACACTGTTGCAGGAGTGCGCGAATGACTCCTCCCGGTGTTACGAATTGGTGCAGCGACACTACTCCAACGACCACCGTTTGAGCGACTACCGCCTAGCGCGGGGCGAATTCCCAACGTGGGAGCGCAACTACCGTGGTTTCTTTGAAAGCCGTTTAGTTCGATTGTTCCCTAACAATCGTGGAATTGCATACGTTGGTCGAATCCATGAACTGGTGGAACCGTCGATTCAACGGATCGCTGAACTTTCCATTCAATCCACTGAGATTCGCCTTCAGCACTACGGGCATACACCTGAACAGCTCGAGAAAAAAAATAAGAATCGACTCTACCGATCACTTGGCATCGCAAAGGCATCAGAGTCACCCTCAGATTGGAAAGCATTCTACGAGCTTGGTGTTGAGTGTAACCGACCCGGCCAGCGCGAAGAGAGTGTCGAAGCTTTTAGACACTCGCTAGAGTTGAACGCCGGATACCTCCCAAGTTGGATAAACCTTGGGTATGTACTGTGCGAGTTAGGGCGAGCCACAGAGGCCGTCGATTGCCTCTCTTCAGCCCTTAAGCTCGATCCAAAATCACAAGAGGCTCACTGCAATCTCGGCGTCGCCTTCCTTAGACTTCAGAAGTTTAAAAATGCCGAAGCGCACCTTCGAGAGGCGGTACGGATCAATCCAGGGTACCTCAATGCTTTTTTAAATCTGAGTCGGGCCCTGGCCCATCAAGGTAGGCTCCCAGAGGCTATTCTAATTGCGGAGCGAGCAACGGAGATGAGTAAACAGAGTCCCTCCGCTCTTGCCGACCTCGGAACCCTGTACGTGATGGGAGGCGAGACTGGGATTGGGCAAGCTCTCTTGGTTGCAGCCATTCAAGCAGACCCGTCCCTAGATGATGCTCGTGCCGTGCTTATGTCTCTTCGGAAAACGCCTGAAAGTGCACCCAATGCCCCGGGTCAAAAATAAGTTGTATATGAACGATAAACAGCTGGAATCTCCCCTTTTATGGGCAAAGGTCTCCACAAAACTTTCCGACGCAGAAGTTGCGCACCTGGGATCACATGTTCCGAGGTCGTCCAAACAATCTCTAGTGCGACTGAGAAAATCCAGCACGTTGGAGTCTTGGCAAGAGTCTTGCTCGGCCTGTTCCGCCAGCGTGCTGTACTCTCAAGACCCAGCGACTGACCGTCGGCAAAAAGCTTTTAGCCTGAATGCCTCACGGCATTCAAGGTGCAACACCCGGATGGTGTTGCCAAATCAGTGCGTTAGCGCTGATTTGTAGGGGGTATTTGGTTCGACACTGTGTCGTGGCACTGTGTCGTGGCGAATCAAATACCCCCGCTTTGAAAAATGGCCAAGGATGGACATTTTTTAAAGGATTTCTCATGTCTCGGCCGATCAGGCCGAGGTCCGTGAGAAATCCAGATTAGCAGAGGCCCTACTGAAAAGTGTAAGGAGAAGAAGTTGATGATGTCACCGAGTCAATCTTTCATGAAGGGTTTCTCATTAATTCTAGTGGTAATGGTCTCCTTCTCAAATACCGCGACCGCTGCGAGCAACGGAATCTCAGCCAAGGGCAAGCAAGTGCCTCCAGAAAGTGTCCGCACGGTGCAAGTTTCTATAACCGAAGGTAACAAGACTTCGACCATCGCCATTCAATGTCTCGGTGCTTCTCCCGGTAGAGCCACAAAGGTAAAGAAGTCGAAAAAAGGAATGATGAGTTGGGTGACGTTCGCGCAGTTAGCGAGGGCAGCCGATGGAGCAAAAGCGAAGAGTCGATTCAAGCTCCTTCAAAAGAATGGCGCTGTCGCGTGCGCAGCCGCTTCCCCACCGGGCGGTGAATCTCCTCCGGGTAGCTCGCCCAATCCCGATCCTAACAATCCATCACCAGGTGCAACACCGACGCCTCCTCAAGCCGCAGACCATCTCTCACTTGAGAAGTACACGGGTCCCTTTGGACCAACAGAGGCACGCATTCTCTACAACCGTTTCGCTTTTGGTGGCACCCCCCAGGACATTGCCGACGCCGTTAATGCAGGACTTGATGCAACGGTGACGAAGCTCTTCACAGTCGTTTCTGAGCCCGCATTGGACGCGCGAATGGCCGATCTTCAGTGTGACTCCTGGTTCCTTGATGACCCTGAGGCCGGCAATCAAAATAAAACGTGCTCCACCAGTGCCATAAACGATTTTAGCCGCCTTGGTCAGCGCTTGGAGTGGCTCTACCGAATGCGGTACTCACAGAATGCTGTGCAAGAACGACTCCGCCTTTTCTTCCATGACGAGCGCCTGAGCGTAGCGCAGTCTGCTGCCAGAGATTGCGAGAAGCATGCCCTAAAGGCCTACATGAACGACTTGTGGACACTTGCTACCACAGGCGACTACAAGAATTACATGCGAGCCATGAACAACAGTCAGCTCGTTCACCTTCGTTGGTTAGATGGTGCTGCAAATTTTGGCGGCGTCGTTCAAAATAGGCCCAACGAAAACTACGCACGGGAGTTCTGGGAGCTTGGGACTGTTGGCCCAACAGATCTCAACGGCTCGCCTGTTTACTCAGACCTTGATGTTGCCCAGTCGTCAATAGCTTTAACAGGCTGGACCATTAACCAAATGACAATAGATGGCGCCGCCGTATGTCTAGCAGCCCGTTCTCCGCTCCTTCACACGCCCGGACAGAAGACAATATTCGGCGGCACGCCTTGGCAGGCCAGCATCGATAACGACGAAGATTTGCTAAACGCAACCTTCGCTCATCCGCGAACATCAGAGCATCTTGCTGAGGACATCTGGAAGCAGTTCCTCAATTACGAGGCGACACCCGATAGTATCAGGGCCCTCGCCGCTTCGATTCGCGCGAACAATTACAATCTTCTCCCTGTCTTCAAACAAGTGATGACTTCAAAGTCATTATTTGCTGCGAAATCCCGTAAAGCTCTCATTAAGCATCCCGTTGAGCGCGTAATATCGTTTGTTAAAGCGTCGGGGTTTCCCCTCAGTTACCGCCGAATAGATACAATAGTGGCTCAACTAGAGCAGCAACCTTTGAACCCTCCTTCGGTATTCGGGTGGGACGAAAAGCGAAATGCCGGTGACTCGCTTCTTCTGGCTTGGAGAAATGCGGTGATTAACGAGTTCATCAACATCGATCCGAAGGTCGTCAAGACAAAGTTCGCATGGTCCTACTACGATAGATTTGTGGGCGACCTCAATCAGCAGGGAAGAACCGGCTCTCAGGACATCATCAATCGTGTTGCTGAAGATCTTGGGCTAACTCTGAACGACAAGCAGCGGTCCACGTTAGATCAGTACATGAATTTCTATCCGACAACTAACGGTTGCCCCGCGAGCTGTAACGGCGGCACATATCGGCTGGAGCGAGATAAGTATGACACCGATCCACAGAGTCGTGAGTCGGGTGTTGAGTGGGGCGGTCAAGAGCGTATTCGCGGCCTCGCTGCAATCCT
>JAYVGZ010000067.1:0-5456 GCA_043771805.1 Pseudomonadota bacterium | reverse complement strand
CAGGCGCTATCGGCGGAACAGGCGCTGTTGGCGGAACAGGCGCTATCGGCGGAACAGGCGCTGTTGGCGGAACAGGCGCTATCGGCGGAACAGGCGCCGTTGGCGGAACAGGTGCTATCGGCGGAACAGGCGCCGTTGGCGGAACAGGCGCTATCGGCGGAACAGGCGCTGTTGGCGGAACAGGCGCTATTGGCGGAACAGGCGCACCGAACGGTGGCGTGTACCCAGTTGCCATCTCAGTTCTCAATACCGCTAACGGCGTGACTGCATACGCAGCGCCGATCGGCCTCAATGCGGCAACGAGTGCCACCGAGTCAACCATCCAAGTTATTGCTCCGCGGGCATGCACTCTCGGGAATTTTTATGCGGTTATCACCGCGGCGCCGGGTACTACATCTGACCGCTCATTTGATGTGAACGTAAATGGATCAAGCGCGGGATTTCTGTGTGTAATCACATCCGGTGCAACAACCTGTAGCGATGCAACAGCCACCTCGAGTGCCGTGTCTGCGGGTGCTCGACTTTCAATTGTATCGAATGTTTCCACGGCGAATGCTGCTGCGGCGGCAGGATCACTTGGGTTTACTTGCGATTAGTTTTGTGACGCCTCAAAAATGTAGCGCTGTGCGGTCGTCTCACCTGTTCTTCTAGGCGGCCACTCCCTGCATGTCGCGCACTAGGTTCGTCAACGCCCCACCTCTTATTTTGAGGAGTTCATTCGGCCCACCGAACTCCACGAGCTCTCCAGCGTTCAGCACTAGTACTAAATCGGAATCCAGGATTGTGCCCAAGCGGTGTGCTACGACCAGTACCGTGCTGTCGTGACACTCCCGCCGTAGACACCGCTGAATTGCAGCATCCGTCTCAACATCAATATTAGCAGTCGCTTCATCCATGACGATCAATCGACTGCGCTTAAGAAGAGCTCGGGCAAGGCAGAGGAGCTGACGTTGCCCAACACTAATATTTTCGCCCCCTTTCTGAATTGGAGCGGCGAGTCCTCCGATCACTCCATTAAGAAATGGGGTGAGCTCAACACGATGAAGGACCTCAAAGAGTTGCTGATCAGAATAAACTCCGAGTGGATCAAGATTTTCCCGAATACTCCCTGAGAAAAGCACCGGCTCTTGTGGAATAACGGTAACGGCGGCGCGGACCATCGATAGCGGCACCGATGCCAGGTCTACCCCATCGACGAGCACCTTGCCCGCGGAGGGCTCCAAGAGCCGAAGAAGTGCTAAGACAAAAGTGCTCTTTCCCGAACCACTTCTTCCAACAATACCGACTTTGGCACCTGATGGTATCTCACAGCTTATTCCGCGCAGGACGTCTGGAAGCTCCTTCCTGTACTTAACATGCAAATCCTGCAGTGAAACAGCGCCGCGTTCAGGCCAGTGAACGGGTGGAGTAATGCCACTCCAACGTTCGGCTGTCACGCCTGAATATACACCCACTCTCTCGAATGAAGTGAGGCTGCTCTCGGCGAGGGAGACTGTTCTCACAAGCCAGTTCATCGAGCCTGTAATTGCCAAAGAGTAGGTTACCATAAAACCAGACAGTGCCGCCCCATAGGAGGAGTGCGCCATGCTGGCCGCGCTCACAGCAGCACACAAGACGACGAGACATCCCAGAAACTCAAGCCTCAAACCTAACCATCGATTGGCACACAGCATCGAGTAGTACGCTTGAGCGTTGAGATTCACTCGATGATAGAACCTGCCCAAGAAATGTTCAGTAAGCCCAAATGTACGGACTGTCTCCACGCCGGCGAGAGTTTCGACCAACTGCGAAAACAAGGGTGAGCGGGTCACGGATTCCAGCCGTTGCACCTCTCGTGATGTTGGACGAAAAAGTGACAACATACGCGCATATACTGCCAGGGCTGGCCCTACGACAACGAGCGTAATTGGCTGAATCACTACTACCATCGCAACTATTGTCAGCACCTCGAAGAGGCAGTGAATTAACTCAAAAAGTGCGCGCGGAAGGGCCGAGTCAATAGTTTCGATATCTTTACTGAATCGATTGAGAATTCTGCCGACTGGATTGGACTCAAAGAAGCGAAGAGGTGCGCGGATGACTCCCGCCAAAAGCTCGGCGTGTGCTCCTCGCCCGGCTTTGAGCCCGCGATTGAGAAAAAGAAGGGACCTGAAAAAGCTACAGACGCTAAGTCCGACGATTAGAGAGAGGTAGCCGGCTGAGAAAAAGAAGGGCGAAATGCTGACGGCGCCAGCGTAGAGAGCAAGCCATAGGTCAGCGCATAGCGAAGTCGCTTGTCGAAAAACGAACAGAGGAAGAATCAAAAAAACGGTAAGCCCAGGTAAGAGGCGGCGCAGGTAATTCCACGCGAGGGCTCGATCAACTGCACCTACTTGACGATCTTCGACCGTCAATACTTTTCCGTCGCCGTCGATCGGCGCATCTTCTATCTCGTCCGCTCCCGCCTCAATATGGTTGAGAGAATTGTCAGCACTTGTTCGGCCACTACTGTCGTTTTGAGCATCAGGGCCCTGGGTGCCGCGGTAAATCTCGAATAGTTGGCGCATCCTGGTGCTTGAGGAAAGCAGCTCTTCTGGCGAACCATCCTCAATAATTACTCCGTCCTCGATCACGAGAACGCGGTCGGCTCTGAGCGCAAACTCGAGGCGGTGCGTTACCAAAATGCGGGCCGCCTCCCTTAAGTCTCTTATAATGAGAGTATCAAACACTGACTGTGCGACGGTTGTATCGAGAGCACTCAAGGGGTCATCAAGCAGAATGAGTTCCGCTCCTTGGTATGCCGCACGTGCTAGCGCTACCCGCTGACGTTGTCCGCCAGAGAGGTTGACCCCACGTTCGCCAATCTCTGTCATATCACCGTGAGGAAGGCTCGCTAACTCGGTCTGCAGGGAGGCACCAGCGATGGCTTTCTCATACCGCAGTGGATCGAATGTTTTACCGCAAAGAATATTGGCACGAATTGAATCACTCACAATCCAGGGCTGCTGAGGCACGTACGAGAGTGACCCGTGTACATGAACTGCACCTGGCGCTTGGCTTATTTCCCCGAGGATCCCGAGTAAGAGTGCAGACTTCCCGGATCCAACTGAGCCAACCACTGCGACCAGCTCTCCGGCCTTAACTGAAAGGGTCCCGATTGAGAGAGCAGGTACGCCCGCCTTCCACTCGAATTGCGCATTGTTTATCCGCAGCGCTTCCTGGGTAGGGGAGGGCTTTCCTGCTATCAGCGGGAGCGCATCCCGCCCAGAAAGGAAAGCAGATACTCTCCCGAGAGCAACTCTGCCCTCAATTACTCGCATCATTGTTTCCGGGAGAAAACTAAGGGCGAATCGAAGCGCTCCCAGAAGTGCCAAGGTCGGAAAGACAACCGCTGGGTTGAGCGCGCCGCCCTCAGCCACAAGGACGGAGAAAGTAATAAACATTGCGAGACCAGGCGCACTCCCTGCTGCGAGCGAGAGGATCGAAGAGAGAAAATTCAGCTCTTTTGCCTGAAGAAGCTCTTTCTCGCGTAGTTCGCTGGCGCGTTGAACGAGTCGTTCCTCCCATCCGTATAGTTTGACAGTTTTTATGTTCGTAAGGAGTTCGTTCATCAGCCCCACCCGCTGATCCGCGAGCCTTACAAGGGTCCTTCGGGCGGCGATTTGGCGTCTTGCAACGAGCAGGGAAACTGCAAATACGAGTGCGAATACAAGAGCGCCGTACAACCCAGGAACTCCGACGAGAAGATAAAGAAGATAGACCGAGACTAGTATCTGGAGCGGGTGAAACCAGAGCTGATGAAGAAAAACAAACAGGTCTTGGATCTTCTGCGTGTCACCTCCGATAAGGTTGATGGTAGTACCGCTCGACCCCGCGAGACGCTCCTCTCGGTGAAGCGACAAGGTCTTCCTATACACCGCGCCGCTGAGGGCCGTCCGCACCCGTAGTGATAGCGTTACCTGATTAAATAAGAGATGATGCACAGTAACGGCTCCACCCAGAGCGCAACCGAAGACTGAAGCTGCGAAGAGAAGCGATACGCCAAGCCTCCCGTCAATACCTAAATAGTGAAAGAGGGGCGAGAGTGGATGCCCTTTCGTAGGAAGTCCGTCCTGAAGGCTCTCGATGAGTAAACGGAGTAAAAATGGATTGCCAAGGGTAAAAATCAGCAACAACACTGATAGGGTGGCGGCGATTGCAACCTCGCACTGAGACAGGGTGAAGAGAGCCCGCAAAAGGGGAATTCCACTTTTTTCTGCGCGAAATCTGGCAAACGCGTGCGTGAGCTGCTCGGCAGACCTTTGTGCGTCAATCGAAGCTGGTAAATCTAGGAGACTTTCATTGGTGAGCGGAATCTTGGAGTTCCGCTCGATAAAGGGAGATACCCAAAGAAACAGAAGCCTGGAAAACCATGAAGGAGCGAGCATAGTTGCCGAGAGGGTAGCACGGTGCGCCCCTGCTCGCACTATCACTCACGGGCGGATTTTGGGCCATGCTACACTTCGCCTTGGAATAAGAACCCGCATTTGGGCCGCAACGAGCAACCTACCAGGCCATCTCTACTTTCACACCAAGAGCACCTCTTCCGGGGAACCACGGCGTTAGCAATAAAGATTTGGTGTCTTGCTCGAGACCTCTCAGCAAGGCCGACCCAGAAGAAAAAGTCTTCTCGTGGGCCCGCGTATCTAACTTCAAACCTCCCTGTCGCCTGACGTCGTGCGGCCGAAGAGAAGCGCTAGCTGCAATATCTCTCTCCTGCAGAGTGAGGAGCAACGAGGATTGCGAGGGGGACTGATTACTGGCAAGGAGCATGGCGCCGGGATCTTGAGCGTCCGCACAATGAACAGTGCACAAAAGGATCAAGGTAGGTAAGAAGAACCAACTCCGCTGCATAGCCACAGTACTCGGAGCGTAGCTGCGGAAGCCTTACGACTGGCCTCGAAAAACCGCAAAAGAGGGGAAAATTGGCGGAGTCTCCTGGCAAAGAGATACGAGAAACTCGTAGAAACCAAGGATTGCGCGATGAAGGCTAAGTATCCTTTTTGGCGGCCTCAATGAAGTAGGCATACCGAGTGAAATTGAGCTTCACCTCAAATCCAAGCACTTCGAAAACAAACGGCGCATCATCGGGCCCAACAGCATACCTTTCAAGCATCTCCGGGTCGGTTTCTACGGGGACATCGAATTGGCGCGCAAATGAAGTAAGCTCAAACCCCTGAATTTCTATGAGGTCGACTATCTCTTCGGTCTCACCGTCGATAACCGTTAAAAGGTGACACAGTTGGAAAGGGCGCTCAGAACACATCTGCTATTCCTAGCGCGGAACCGTGCGTGATTCAACGTTGGCACGCCCTCTCGTGATGCCGAGGGGTAAGTGGTCAGGGGGTGGAGTTAAAGTCCGAGCAGCGTCCAGCCCCTCAGGGGCGGATTTGCAGCTTGTCCGCCGGAACGTTAGCGAAGGAGGAGAGCAAATCCGG
>JAYVGZ010000066.1:0-2606 GCA_043771805.1 Pseudomonadota bacterium | reverse complement strand
CAGCATAGTGCCACTTGCTACCACGTAAAGGATCCCCTGTTGGTCGACGGCCGGTGGTCGTCCACTGGGAAATTACGGGGGAGTAGCGCATCACAAATGACAACACTGAGCCGCATACCATAACCGCTCCATGCCCCTAACATCCTCAATCGATTGCGGTGCCGTGACCGAATGTCCCCCGTTCATAGTGTTCCAAAGCGATGGGGGACCCGACATTGCTAAAACGTCTGAAAAATCGTACATCTAGTAAGCACATGGCTTCAATAATCTCATTCTTAGCCGATCAACCTACATTCAAGATCATTCGCGGATTGCTGACGAGTCACCGCCCACGACATTTGCGCGACCTCGCCACCCAGTATGAACTCTCTGTTGCCGGTGTCTCCGACATCTTGCGGCGTTTAAAAGACGCTGGGGTTCTTCATGAAGAGCGGCTAGGGAACCGGCGCTGTTTCCGTCTCAATATAACAGACGAAGAGCGCGCATGCCTTTCACATTTTTTTTCTGTTTACGAGCTGATTCTTGTTAAAGAACGAGCCCCGACTTACAGCAAGGGTGCCTCGGCGCGCCTCGAGGGCATGGATGAGGCGTACTCTTTTTACCGTAAGGTGAAGAAACGATGACCATGACTCCGCTGAAAGCATTAAAGGGGATGGTGAAAATTCTCTCCGCAGCGGACTGCTCTTTTTGCCTCATAGGTGGACATGCTGCGAGCCTCTACCGCTCCCAAGAGAGGTTTACCAAAGACGTGGACTTCGCTCTCGTCGCCAGCTCGAGTAGTAAATCTCGCCAAGTGGCAGAGCACGCCATCGAAGCGCTTGGACTTCGGTCCGCTGTTGGCTTTATTCCGCCGGGGGCAAACGAAAGGCCTCGAAAATCGGTGTGCATGATCACGTCAGAACCGCTGCAAGGCCAGCTTACAGGTCTGATTGATATTCTATTGCCTGAGATACCTTGGGTTACCTCGGCGGTCAACCGAGCGCAAGCGAACAGAATAGATTTGGGGTTCGACATGGTGCCTGTAATTACTCCAGAGGATCTTATAGTTGCTAAATGCTTTGCATATCGAAACTCACCGGATCGTTTCCAGGACCTAGATGACCTTAAGGAGTTACTAAGCCACGTGAAGGATCTTGATGTCGACTACCTGCGGCGCCAGATGGAGGCATTCTCGTTAGAGATACCCGCACCAGTGCGTAAGTTTGCCCCGCCTTCAATCACAAAAAGGTAATGCGCTTCAGTAGGTATTGGGAGGTATTCGCGACACTAACCTTCACGAGGATCGATAATCGATTGGCTCTTGATCGTCCATGGCGTATTTGAGAGATAGTTAGAAACAATAATTCTTTACCTTGCCCGGTATCGCGCCTTCTCTGACCACGCAAGGGTACCGAACGAATAGGGAACTGGCGACCTTTATTGAAAAATTCCGATGTATCAACTCCGGCCTTATCAGCAAGAAGCGGTCAATGCCACTCTCAACCACTTTAGAAAGGGGCGTGCTCCAGGAGTAATCGTTTTACCCACTGGAGCCGGGAAAAGTTTAGTAATAGCTGAACTGGCAAAGCTCGCTCGTGGACGTGTGTTGGTGTTAGCACATGTTCGTGAGCTCGTTGAACAGAACCACGAGAAGTATCAACGATACGGCCTTGAAGCAGGAATCTACTCGGCAGGGTTACACCGGAAAGATGCGACGGATAAAGTCATCTTTGGAAGTGTTCAATCCGTCGCTCGTGCAAAGGATGAGTTCTTCAGGGATTTCTCGCTGCTAATTATAGATGAGTGTCACCGAGTTTCCCTCGAGGGAGAGACGCAGTATGCGCGGGTTATAGATAACCTACTCCGTGCTCAACCAACGATGTGTGTCTTAGGGCTTACTGCAACTCCGTATCGCATGGGGATGGGTTGGATTTACAGGTATAATCACCGAGGGATCCTCAGGTGTGAAGAGGACCGCTTTTTTAAGAAGTGCATCTATGACCTGAGCCTTCGGTTCATGATAAAGAATAAGTTCCTCACGCCCCCCATGAAGATTGATTCACCTATTGCGCACTACGATTTCACCTCGCTGCGATTGAAAACAGATGCGCGTACTTTTCGACTGTCTGATATTGAGGATCTCCTCAAAGACCAAAATCGTGTTACCCCTGGTATCGTCAAAAACATTGTCGAGATCTCTGCGGACAGGAAGGGAGTAATGATCTTCTGTGCATCGGTTCGACACGCCCAGGAGGTCCTTGAATACCTTCCGGCGGAAGCCTCGGCGCTTGTGACAGGCGAGTCTGAGGATGCCACTCGAACGGAGATCCTTTCTCGATTTAAAGCCCGGGAGATTAAATTCCTCGTGAATGTATCGGTGTTAACAACCGGTTTTGACGCCCCTCATGTTGACCTCATAGCGATTCTTCGGCCAACGGAGTCGGTTAGTTTATATCAACAAATAGTTGGCCGTGGCCTTCGCTTAAGTGAGCAGAAAAAGGACTGCCTCATTTTAGATTATACCGGCGGTGGATTCGATATATTCTCTCCAGAAATAGGGGAGGACAAACCAAATGACATCTGTGTTCCCGTGAAGGTTGAGTGTCCCGAGTGTCAGCACATGAATG
>JAYVGZ010000065.1:0-2237 GCA_043771805.1 Pseudomonadota bacterium | reverse complement strand
AAGACGTGTCGATGAATACACGCAACGGAGTGAAGGTATGAGCGCAGCAGTAAGTACAAAACCTGGCACACAGCAAGAAGAAGCATTACCAAAGATGGTGGATCTTCCTTCTGAACTATTCTCTCAGATTTCGTTTGATTGTCGTGGCTTCCAGGATAGTTGCGAAGCGGGTACTACATCTGTGGCTGGTAACGACGCGCTATCGGCTGAGAATACTGCCACAGTTCAAAAGACTCCGATCCAGTTAGCCGAAGAGATGGTAGCCTCCTACAATTTTGATAAGAAGACCGGAGTATCTACGTTTACGATACCAGCTAGAGTGACCGACACCGAGGCGATGAAGGCGATCAATGAATACTTCAGGCAACATCTTCCCGGATTTAAGAGAGATGCGATCTATTCAGGAGACTTTGCTTGGTATGAGAAGAACTTGGAGTCGCGAGATGCCTCTAACGCTAGGGAGATAACGATTACAGCAATTGTTCAAGGAACGGCTGGAGAAAATCGAACTACCCAGGATGGTGTACTTAAAGACGCAGATCTCATCTTCTCTGATGAAAGAGATCAAGCGATAGCAGCAGCGCTCCACGCATGTAAACACAACGGTGCTGATCTATTCGAAGGCAAATGGGCACGCGGCTCTGTCCCTGGGTTCGTGCTGTACACCGATCCGGACAACGGTGTCTTCGTCGTCAGGTGCCTCGACGACTTCGGCCACGCTGTTGTTGCCGCGTCTGGCTCTCCCTCACCGGAATCAAAATAATTGATCGTTGATTATTGGCTTCTTGATCCCCTCCGTTCGGAGGGGTTGGGTTTATTGATCCTTGGTTCTTTGATCGAAAAATTTTTTCCTTTAGCCGATGTTGCCGGTCTGCTACCCTTGTCATTACCTTTGGGTAATGACAAGGCGGTCAAGGCTTCCTTGCACCTAAGGACTGCTCCTGCAGTAATGTCAGACAGTGAACTCTGCCTGATACCGCCAGAGTCTTTGCGTTCGTGTTTGCTGTTTAAATTGGCGTATGCCGATTTGGGATTCAAAGAGCGTGTGGAGCTGTGTTGGAGGCAGTAATTCTTGTCCAAGCCTCGCGGGAGGATCTTGTTGGTTGGTATCGGATGATGCCAAATGCCCGCTAGCTATGCGAGCGGGCACCACAACCTCCCCGAATTAAGTTCAACCGCGAGAACCGCGTAAGCGATCGAGCGGTGGTGGGTCCGTAAGGGCTTGGGCAACGAGGGCGGCTCTGTCCCTGGGTTCGCGCTGAACACCAATCAGAACAACGGTGTCAACGTCAACAGGTACAACGACGACAACGACAACGATAATGTTGCCGCGTCTGGCTCTCCCTCACCGGAACTGCTGCCTCCCCTTTTTTACCTCTGTCGCATACTCTTTATCCACCCGCCGAGCATCCTGCCGATCTCATCTATCCGCTCTTGGATAGGAACGGCTTTTTTGAGTGGAAGCACTTTTAGGTCAACAGTAAGGCGTATAAACATGCGAAGCATGTCTACTTCTGCGGCGATGCTAGAAAGATTCTGCGCACGCTGCTCAAGAGGGAGGTATCCCACGCGCACAAATCCCTCTAACATCTGAAGAGCGGTCGCCTCAACCCGGCTCCAAAGGCTGTACCGCTCCATCTTTGGTATTCCCTTTTGAAGGTCGTGCAAGGCGCGGAAGAGATCGTACGTTTTATGGATGATGGGAA
This sequence comes from Pseudomonadota bacterium, assembly GCA_043771805.1. Taxonomy (GTDB): domain Bacteria; phylum Bdellovibrionota_C; class UBA2361; order UBA2361; family OMII01; genus JAYVGZ01. Next base: position 531 of record JAYVGZ010000065.1, on the reverse strand, counting down.
CATCGAGTTGTTGCATACAGCTCCTTTAAAGAAGGTTTTCACCACTATATTCGACGAGATGATCTCTCCCGAGCGCCTTTTTGAGGCGTGGTATGAGTTTAGAAAGGGGAAAAATAATCGCAGAGACGTTCAGGATTTTGGCCGCCATGCAGAAAAGCACATCTTTAGGCTCCACCGGGATCTCTCCTCGGGCAGCTACCAGCACTCCCCGTACGAGTCGTTTTTTGTGCACGATCCAAAGCGTCGGCACATCAGAAAGGCAAGCGTACGTGACAGGCTCGTGCACCATACACTTTACATGACACTAAAAGAGATCTACGAGCCGCGGTTTATCGAGGCGGTCTTTTCTAACCGAGTCGGGAAGGGCACCCATAAGGCGGTGTCCGCCCTTCAGCGGTGCATATGGAAGGTAAGCCGCAACCTCACTCGCCCCTCCTGGGCGCTTAAGTGCGACATTAAACGGTTCTATGACTCGGTGGATCATGAGGTCTTATTCTCCATCCTAAAGCGTACGATTCGGGATGCCCGGGC
>JAYVGZ010000064.1:0-3223 GCA_043771805.1 Pseudomonadota bacterium | reverse complement strand
CCCCAACACCATTCCAAATTCAACAGCGGGAGGCAGCCCGATCAGGGCAGGCGGGGCGCAGCCCCGGACACACAACCAACACCATTCCGAATTCAACAGCGGGAGGCAGCCCGATCAGGGCTGACGGGGCACAGCCCCATACCCACAACCAACACCATTCCGAATTCAACAGCGGGAGGCAGCCCGATCAGGGCTGACGGGGCACAGCCCCATACCCACAACCACCACCATTCCGAATTCAACAGCGGGAGGCAGCCCGATCAGGGCAGGCGGGGCGCAGCCCCAGACACGCAACCAACAAAATTCCGATTTCAAAAAGGGGGAGCCGCCCGATCAGGGCAGGCGGGGCGCAGCCCCTAGGCCGAGCGCCAAGCGGAAAAAATGGAGCGGGTGAAGAGATTCGAACTCTCGACCTCTTCCTTGGCAAGGAAGCGCTCTAGCCAACTGAGCTACACCCGCAAACAGGCTGGGTTAGACACGAATGATGCGTCTCACCGGAGGAGTTGAAGTACTTCAGAACAAAGAGAAAGTCAACGGGCTGTTGCTCAACGCCACCAGTTCTACAGGAAATGCCGGTGGCGGGCTTCTCGACTTTTCGCTACGATACGTCTCTATTTCGGTACTGGAGGGTGTATATGAGCGACTCATGGGATGAACGACGGAAAGCGCAGGAAGATGGCTATTTTGACAAGGTAAATAAGGAAGCGCTCGCTCGACTTGCAAAGCGTAAAGCAGATGCCGCCCGAATCAGTCCCGTAAGTGGAAAGCCGATGGAGCAAGTCACCATTATGGGCGTTGTAGCGGACCGTTGCGTAGAATCAGGAGGGATCTGGCTCGATGCTGGCGAGCTAGAGCAGATCCTCAAGAATGCTCACGAGGCGCCAGGATCCTTTGCCGGTTTCTTCTCGAAGCTTTTAGCAAAGTAGGGAGTTGGCTACGGAGTACGCTCCACCACTTTTTCAATTGAAGCCCGTAGATCGCGTCTTCTAGACTGCGCCGCGCCCTCGTTCCCGGCATCAAGGGAGCTACCCTGATCTGCCTCGGATTGTCCGAGTGTGGTGTACCCTGTCTGAATTGAGGAGAACGGATCCGAGGCCTTGCCTTGCCGAAGTTCAATCGTGCTTCTGACGATGGCTTCGCGCGCATTACGTAACGTAACTTTTGCGCCTGCGGCCGCTGACGTCTGACCTATGAGCCCGCATGCCATCATCTCTTCAAGCATGCAAAGGAGGTCTGCAGCCTCCTGAAGCCTCTCTACTGTGCGGTCGTTTGCCATCTCTCTACTCCCTCATTACGGTAAAAGCTCATGCCGTTAGGATGCAGAAATGTCGCTAGCTTCTCAAATGATACCTCCGAAGGAGTAAGTATGAGAGAAGATTGTACTTCTAAGAAACTACTTCCATGTTTGAAAGAGATCCGTTACGGTCTCGGCCCGTGCGACTATTTCTGGTCTCAATTCTTGTAAGCATACTCCCCCTGATTGCGTTCACGGGATGCGCAAGCTCTTCCCTTACTCCTCCTAAAGAACACCTCAATCGTCCCTTCATACATACTATCCATTTTAGCGGCGAAACGTTATCGCTCATAGCGCTGTGGTATACGGGGAAGACCAACAACTGGAAGGAGATCCGGCGAGCGAATCCGAAAGTGGCTGCGGCTAAACTGAAACAAGGCACGCAGATTGCGATACCGGCGGCACTTCTGAAACGACGACAGGTGTTACCGCTCTCCTTCGTTACAGCCCACCCAGAATTGATGCCGTCCACTCAGAAATCCGTGACCACCGCGACCCGCGATCAGAAAGCATCATCAGAAGTGCCCGGAGTAGAAAACTCCACTGGAGCAAACGCCCCAGGACGCGCCGTTCTTACTTCTCCAAGCAAGGAAATTGAGCAGAGAAGGAAGGTTGTTTTGGAGGAGCTGCTCAACTAACAATCAACTGCCTTGGCTCTCCAATTTAAGAGTCTATGTCAAAGATTTTCCCTCCTCTCCTGCTTGGGGTCACAGCCTACTCACGTAGTGAGTTTATTGTAAGCGATAATTCGGTCTCCCTTGCAGACTCCTAGCGCGATAGGTCTATTACAATCTTCCCGATATGCTCACTTCCCCGCATCGTTTCGTGAGCCTTTGCGATCTCTTCACGCCCGAAGACTGAGTGAACTACCGGGGCCAGCTTACCAGATTCAAAGAGCGGCCAAAATCGCCCACGGAACTGCCGCACAAGCTCTCCCTTCTCTCCGTCACTCCTTCCTCGCAAGACTGAACCGATCACTCGCGCCTGTTTTCGCATCAACAAGGTGAGATCAATCTCTGCCGTGGACCCACTCATTGTACCAATTTGAACGAGCCTGCCGTTTGTTGCGAGGAGTTTCAGGTTGCGCGCGAAGTATTCGGCTCCTATGCAATCTAAAACTATGTCCACTCCTGCTTCTCCAGCCCACTCACCAACAACAGCAACAAAATCTTCCTTCTTGTAGAGCGCTACACAAGCTGCACCAAGATCCTTGCATCGAGCTGCCTTATCGCTGTTGCCGACAGTGCATGCGACCAATGCACCTACAACACGTGCTATTTGAATTGACGCAGTACCAACACCACTTGATCCACCATGAATAAGCACTCGATCGTGACGACTCATCCCTGCTTCGAAACACAGATTCGTGAAGGCCGTCAGAAATGCCTCGGGAATTGCAGCTGCATCGCTCAAAGACATCGATGCTGGCACCGAAAGAAGGTGGCTGCGGTGCGCCACCACCCGCTCGGCATAACCGCCCCCTGAAAGAAGAGCGCATACCCTATCGCCAATTTGCCAATCGCCTCCGTCGCTACCCACCTTGACTACATGACCCGATACCTCTAGACCAAGAATCGGCGAGGCCCCCACGGGTGGCGGGTACTTTCCCGCTCTCTGGAGGAGGTCAGCACGATTCACCCCTGCGCACTGCACCTCAATCATTACCTGCTCGGGCCCTACGGCTGGCTCAGGCATCTCATTCCACACTAAATCTCTCGAATCAGACTTCTCGTCGATGACCACCCCTCGCATGCTTCCTCCTCCCGCCTAACTCCTGTTTCGAACTACACATTACTGTCTGACTTAAGTAATTTCGCAAGAGCCCCGACTGTATCCGTTCACGGGTATATTTTTGCTCGCAAATCAAAGCTGTTACGAGCGCAACTTTTGCAGTCAGGCGAACCTTTCGTCGACAACGAGCTGATCGCT
>JAYVGZ010000063.1:0-4574 GCA_043771805.1 Pseudomonadota bacterium | reverse complement strand
GGGCGATGACGGGGATATGAAGGCGATTAGCCTCAGAGATTGCAATCTGCTCTTTCACGAGGTCAACAATGAAAATGATATCAGGAACCTTCTTCATGTGGCGGATACCACCAAGGTTTGCGTCAAGTTTCTCTACCTGACGACTCATATCGAGCCTTTCTTTCTTTAGCAGGCGAACCTTGCTGTTTTCTAGAGCTGCTTCAGCGAGGAGGCTCTCCATCTTACGCATACGCTCGATAGAGTTCTTCATCGTCTGGAAGTTACTTAAACATCCGCCCAACCATCGGGTGGAGACGTGATAGGCACCACAACGAGCTGCCTGTTCTTTAATTATCTCTCGAGCCTGTAGCTTCGTACCAACCATTAAGACGTGGCCGCCGACAGCAACTTTATCAACGATGAACTTTCGAGCGACTTCCCAACGGCGGACGGTGGCATCAAGGTTAATGATGTGCACTCCATTGCGCGCGCCGTAAATGAACGGGGTCATTTTGGGGTTCCAACGCTGAGTTTGGTGCCCGTAATGGGAGCCGGCATCCATCAACGTACGCACGTTTATGGGCGTACCTGGAAGGATTGCGTTAGGATCAATAGGCTGTGCAGGAACTGCAGCACCACCCGCGACAGAATCTGTAGCAGTAGTCATATGGTATCTCCGTTTGTCTTAGTTTCACCTCCCTGCCAGCGAACATCTAAGTCGAGAAGGTTACTGCCCTTAGGAGGCGCTAACACAACGTCACTACTCAGACACTAAGACACGCAGCAGGTGCGAAATCGAAAGGCGAGGTATAGCACTTTTAAGGGGTTACTGCCAACTCTGCGCTCAACCGAGGTATAGATAGCAAGCTGACCACCAGCACTGGCCCTCAAGAAGGTCCCTCAGTGACTGGTAGGTACAGCGGACATACTCAACGAATACACGATATTATCGATAAAGCGCCAACGGTCGTAACCTAGTTAGTAAAGGCCGAATAGCCACGCTGCCGCCTTTTGCTAATTGGGCGTTGTGCCAACCAGAACATCAGTCGATAACCACTACCGTGTTGAATAAACAATCTAGCTATTCCAATCCCCTTCCTCATCACCTATTTGGCCACCGCTCTGCTCGCCTTTTGCTTTGCACTCTTCTGGTTCTCAGCTCCTGCTTTACGATGCGGCACTACAAGCGCGACGGACGCGCGCCAGAGGCCGTCTCAAACCTGCTTGCGGCCGGGTCGGAGGACTTGCAACAAAAAAGGGACTTTGTTCTATCCCTAGGTGAGGGCGCAATGCCGGAGTTGCTACAGCGAATGCAGTCCGACGGTGACGAAACGCGGCGGGCACGCGCTGTAGAAGCAGCAACGGCCATCGGCGCACCTGCTGCTCTGCTCCAGCAGATCCTCACCCTCGGCTACTCAGATGCTAGTCCGGCTGTTCGACAGGTCTCTGCCTACGGGTCTGCCCGGGCCCCTTCCCTAGCGCCAGAAATTTCGTACGCTCTTCGACCGCTTCTAAGAGATTCAGTTTCCGAGGTTCGCGCCGCCGCTTTCACTGGACTCGGGACTTTTCAGGGAACAGAGAGCCTTACATCCGACGAGCTAATTCGGGGGATGCGCGATGTTGATTTCGGGGTGTCTGCTCAGGCCGCAGCGGTTGCAACCAAGCGCTCAGAGCCAGAACTCCAAGCTGAATCTCAGCAAACTCTCTCGAATCTTCTCTCGGCCCTCGATGACCCCTCCCCCGCTACCCGAGCAGCGATCGTATTTGCCTTCGGTCAGTTCGGGAAAAAGGCACAACCAGTAGTTCAACCCCTAAGCCTCTTCATGTTGAGAGAGACTGTTCCCGAAGTGAAGCTTCAGGCGGCCCTCGCGCTCATGCGCATCGGGACTCCTGCCGCCAAACGGACCGCTACAATAGCCTTGCGTGTATTTGCAAAGAGCAAGAACCCAGTTTTTAAAACCACGGCGCTAAACGCTTTAAAGATGGCAGAAACATCGAAATAATACCGCTTCAAGACCCCACTTCTGTAACCCGACCGCCTCTCACTCCCACCACCAAGCCCCAAACAGGCCGATTTCTAGCTTAAAATCAGCTAGCTATCCCGCCTCCGCAAGATGCTTAAGAGATCTGGTCGCAACGTCGATGACGGACTTGTATGACAAGGGATGACCAAACACGAGATAAAGGCGGGCTACCTCCACAAGAAACAACGGAGGAATCCCGCGCCACAGCACTTTCAGGCGACGACCTACCGGCAAAACCGGAAGAAATCGTTCGGCTCATCCAGCAAGGAGAAGAGCCGAAGAGAATCTTCATGGCGGTCGTGGAAACCGCGGTCTTGATCGCCAAGGCGCGAGGGGCAGGCCTGTATCTTCCGCCAGAAGAGGGCTCGACTGCCGCAGCACTTCGGTATTCTGACGGCGATTTTATGCCGGAGGAGAAACTCACGATATCTCCCGAACATACCCAGCGCCTCGCGACACGCTGGGGTACTCACACCGTATTGGTTAACCGGTACGGCACAGAGATGTACTACTCGTGCCCAGTTGTCGTCCTAGGGACCGCGATAGGGAGCCTTATCGTACTCTCCGACGACGACATCCTAGACGATACAATGTCAGATCTACTGCTCCTCGCGCATCACGCTGGGATGGTTTTCGAGCGCCAGAAGTTGACTAGCACTGTACAACACTTCCTCGATCGACTGCAGGTCTTGAATCAATTAAATAGCCTAATCGCGAGCAACGCTGGTGTCTCGGCAATGGTGAAGAGCATTGCTCGAGAGAGTGCCTTTCGATTCGCCGCCGACGTCTCTCTTACAATGACCCTCAGCGATGACAAAGCATCCCTCGAAGTACTGAGGGGGGGCGCATACGGCTGCGCACCCAATTCGATTCCTCCACGTTTTCAGCTCACCTCTGGCATTCTCGCTCAAGTTGTACAGCTTGGAGGTCACATGTCGATTCCGAACCTCCCGAACTACCAAAACCACGGTCTCGCATTTCTGCAAGACCTTGGGGTGCTAGCGGTGGATGCACACTGTCTAGAGGTACGGGGCGAACCCTTAGGAGTCCTTTTGATCGGTTTCCGTCGTGAACAGAGCATCTCGCGCCAAGAGCTCAATGCCTTTCAGGAATTCTGTCAGGGTTCTGCCGTAGCAATCGCGAATGCGCGCACGCAGGAACGGATTACTGCCTATACGGAACGGCTACAAGAACTGGTTGATTCCCGCACGTATGAGCTTGAAAAACAGACGGCAATCGCAGAGGAAGCTAATCAAGCTAAATCGCAGTTTCTCGCAAACATGAGCCATGAGCTACGCACCCCGCTCACTGCCATCATCGGGTATTCAAGTGTTCTCAAAGACGGAATCTTTGGGCCGATGAATGACAAACAAGTTGACGCGCTGGTAGCTGTCACGAGGTCAAGTGAGCATCTTAAAAACCTCATCGACGACGTACTGAACTTGGCACGAGTTGAATCTGGAAAAGAGAATCCTGAGGCGAAGGTGGTACCACTGAAGGACATTCTGCAGCAGTCCTACAAACTTATGATGCAATCTGCGCTCGCCAAAGGCATCACGCTCGAACAGCCGAAGCTTAATGAAGAGATGCAGCGCGCGTCGATGCTGGCCGACCCGAAGCATCTCCAGCAGATCATCATTAACCTGATGTCGAATGCAGTGAAGTACACACCGCGAGGAGGTCGCGTATGGATATCAACCAATATCATCGTTGATAAAGTACGAATCAATGTTCATGACACTGGGGTAGGCATCCCACCCTCGAAGCAGGTCGCACTTTTCGAGCGCTTCGAGCGGGGCGATGATACATACAGTAAGAGCCAAGAGGGTACTGGCATCGGGCTCAACCTTACGAAGCATTTAGTAGAGATAAACGGCGGCCGTATCGGGGTAGAGAGCGTTCAGGGCCAAGGCTCAACTTTTTGGATTATGATTCCTGTCGCAGCCGAAGGTACCCAGTCAACCGTCATTGTAGAGGACGACAATATATCAGCTCCTGTTCAGCTTACTGGCCTCTCGACGCTGGTGGTCGACGACAACCTGGATACGTGCGAGGTCCTCAAGATGATCCTCGCAAATGCAGGCGCTTCGGTGAAGGTTGCCCATAGTGTGAGGGATGGAATTACGCTGCTTGAAGAAGGGATTCCCGATATCATCCTCACTGATCTAGCGATGCCCACAGAGAGCGGGTTGGTGCTCATTCACCACATCCGAGGCGCCGGTGGAGATATCGCAGGGCTCCCAATAATTGTCCTCAGTGCGTGCGCTTTCGATTCCGATCGGGACGCAGCACTTGGAGCCGGGGCTTCCACGTTTATTCCAAAACCATTTAGCCCTTATGAAGTGTTAAAAATGGTGAGAGAACTGACGTTCAATCGCGCCATGCAGGGCTGAGGATCGCCGGCAGGTAAATGGAAACTCACGAAATTTTGCTTCAGCACGTTCGAAAAATTCGTGAGGTGGTTCAATTTTCGTATCCGTTCACGAGTATATTTTTGTTCACAAATCAAAGGTGTTACGAGAACAACTTTTGCAGTCAGGCGAACCTTTCGTCGACAACGAGCTGATCGCT
>JAYVGZ010000062.1:0-5496 GCA_043771805.1 Pseudomonadota bacterium | reverse complement strand
GATCAAGTGGGAGCTCTTCGCCGTAGCTTACAGTGCTCAAACGTGAACTCTCGATACCAAGCGAACGAAGGTACTCAAGTGTTGCCCGAGCACGGTTAGCACCAAGTACGGTGTTGTACTCGTTTGTTCCACGCTCATCGCAGTGACCTTCGATCTGAGCCTTCTGTGAAGCGTTCTCTTTAAGCCATGCAGCATTAGCCTGAAGGATATTCTTCGCTGTTGCATCAACTGAGTAAGAATCGTAACCAAAACGGATATCCTTCAGTGGACCATCCTCGGTCGCTAGCGGAATCTGTGGCTCGCCACCTGGGCCGGTTGCTTTGGTCTTGCAAGTACAACCAGTAATAACAAGAGCGACGAGACCGACAACTAGAAAATTTAAATTACGCATAGCTTTAAGCTACCTCCCACAAAATTATGATTAAAATAAACACAAAAACCTAGAATTCGCGCCTCCGTGCGTCAGGCACCCTTTCTTCCTTGATGAAGTTACTCTCATCAACGGAGCCGTACGGCCTGACACAACCTAGTTCGGGCTTCACTCACCTCTCGAGCTGCTGAATCTTGAATTCCTACTCCTGTTTGGGGCAGTCAGACTTGAGGTCAACAGAAGCTTGAGATCAGAGTAACCCAAACAGACTTCCAGGTAGTCTCTTCGACTAACCTACACAGAAACTGAAGTCACAACTGTCAAACCTTGATACTCGACAAATCTGCTGCTGGCAAGATGTTAACTCATTACCGCGCAAGACAATTATTACGGAGCTACTCGTTATATTAGGGAAGGCGAGGACTCCAAGTGGGCTCATAATCCCCCGTGCGGCTGTTTGTAAGCCGCTTCAGGCTCGATCCGTCACTCCGAATCAACGCAAGGCTAAACCCTGCACCCCAATTCGTTGAGGCAAAAACAAGGTATCTTCCGTCGGGAGACCACTCTGGATCCTCATTGCTTCCACTACTTGTCAATTGAACAGGGTTTGATCCATCCGCATCTGATACGAAGAGCTGATACTTCCCATCGGCAAGACATACAAACGCAATCTTATCACCCTTCGGCGACCAGGCAGGCGAGCTGCAATAATTGGAGGAAACAAAACTGATCCTTCGAGCTCCAGACCCATCCGAGCCCATGCCGTAAATTTGCGGCCCGCCACCTCGATTTGAGCAGAAAACTATAGTGCTTCCATCCGGTGAGGGCACAGGAGAAACATCTATCGCGCGGTTCGGAGCGGTGAGCTTTCTTACCAGCGTTCCGTCAAGGTTAAGGGCGACGATATCACTTTCGCTACCTTCAGTTCTCGAAGTGACGATCTGATTTCTACCAGGAAAGAAATGTCCACCAATCTCCATCTCTGAGGTCCGTGTCACCTGCCGCGTCGCTCGCGATGCAACATCGACCACGAAAAGGTCGGGCACTCGATTGCGGTACGAGGTGTACACCATCTTCGTTCCAGTGGGGTCCCAGGCAGGGGAGAGTGCGAGACCTCTTTCATTTGTTAGTTGGCGAATATTGCTTCCATCCATATCCATCACAAAGAGCTCTTTGAAACGGCCGACGCGGGCTGAAAACCCGATCTGAGTACCGAAAACACCGTACTCTCCGGTGTAATGCTTCATGATCTCATTGGAGAACTTATGGGCGATGGTAGAGATCTGAGTGGCATCCCCCTCATACTCCTTGGCTAAAACAACTGAGGCTTTCTGAACGTCGTGCAAGTACATCTGCACACGCACCCGGTTTCCCGCTATCGACACCTGGCCTTTTATTAATCCTTCGGTGTTGATAACGCTCCAATCGGAATAAGCAACCGCCTCCTGCGAGCCGCATTTCCCAGGGGTCTCAAGATATGAAGCGGGTTTTACGATCTCAAAAAAGCCAGAGAGGTCGAGATCTCTACTCATCGTTGCGGGGATCTCCTTCCCCTCCGCCCCGCCACCCTGAGTATCGCCACCCTGAGTATCGCCACCAACAACGCACAGCTGGGGAAGCGCAAGGGGAATGAGGCGACCAGCCCCGCGAACGTAGATATCGGTCTGAGCGAACGCAGATCCGCCGCTCGCAGCTACGAAGGCTCCAAGAAGAACGCCACATGCTCTCTTAAAGGCCAAATTGAAAACGCGGGTAGAAAATAAACTAACGCTCATGAATAGTACCTTAAGGATTGAAAAGCTCTTCTTTACGCACAAAAGAACTGGAGTGAAGACGGGCGAAATGGAGCAAAATTCACTGGTAGCTCCCTTCTTACAAAATCGACAGTTTGAAAATGCCACCGCTTTGCGTGGATGACAACAGCATAAGGTGATGCAGCCCTGTTGGAAACAAATCTGAAACTATTGGTAGTCACGCGGATCAAACGTAGTGCGCACGTACTTAAAGTAAAGCTCATACACACTGACCGGTGGTGGAGGCAGCGGGCTCGCCTTCATTACTGCCCTTACCACAGACTCATCAAAACTGCTGTCTCCTGAGCCCTTCAAGATACTCACGTCCCTAATCCGTCCATCCGGCTCAATATAAAACGCCACCTGCGTAATCAGAGGAGCGTTGGTGTCATACCAACGCCAAGCTTCTTTAATCCGGGCACCCATCATTCTTTGGTAAGCGAAGAACTCAGGCGGCCTAACAACACCACCGCCGCCGCCCTTACCGACACCAGCCTTCGCTCCACCAAAAGCCTTACCTCCAGCGTCAGTCGACTCGCCCAGATACCTTTGCATCGCAGCTTGTAACCGCTTGTCGACATTTTCTCCCTGAGTCTTCGGCTTCGGCGGTGCCTTCGTAGGGCTAATTGTCGGTCTAGTTGTCGGCTTAGCCGAAACTGCCGTTGGCTTCGCTTTCTCTGGTGTTGGCTTCGGTGGTACGGGGGTAGCCTTCGTCTCAGAGAGACTTACCTCAGCATCTTCTGCCGGTTGCTCTTCGACCACTTTACTCGGTTTCTCTACCGGTTTTTCTGGCTCTGCTTCTGTCTCAGCAGATACATTTTTTATCGGAGCCATGGGGCTCTTTTTGTCATCCTTCGGAATCTGCATGACGCCACCGAGAGCTTGACTCGACTCAAGAGAAATTGAGTATACGACTGGCTCTGGAAGGTCAGCTCCCGCGCCGAACGACTTTACGAGCACCAAAAAGCCTACAAGTAGATGCAAAAACACCGCGATGACCAGGGATCCGAGAAAGAAGTCATTCTCTTCACGCTTCAAAGGTGTGCTACCTACCTGCATACCGGACAAAAAAAAATAGAGGGGAAAACCACCAACACTACTTTCAGAGGTGAATAGCTACGACGCACCCTTGGCCCCCGGAGACGCTGATACAAGCCCAATCTGTGTAATCCCGCCGTCATGTAGAGCGGCCATGACTTCCATGATGCGGCCGTATCCAAGGGCCGCATCTCCCTTAATGTAGATCTTCCGCTCCGATTCAGCCTTCGATTCAAAAATTGCCTTCACCTTTGGGGCGATCTCTTGCAAAGAAACCTTGTTTCCTGCACCTAAGTACACCTCACCTGCTTTATCGATTGAAATGACGATCTGCTCTGTCGAGCTACGCAGTGGAGCTGTTGTGGCCTTGGGAAGGTCAACCTCCACCCCCTGCTGCATCATCGGAGCGGTCACCATAAAGATGACCATCAGTACTAGCATCACGTCGACAAGTGGCGTTACGTTGATTGCTGCAATCGGGCCGTCGCCACTGTCGGCGCCAAAGTTACCTGCCATTGAAACCCCTATCCTCTCTATTCACTCAGATCGGTCGTTTTAACGACACACTGATGTCATTTGACAAAGTATCGTCGCGCAATGTTCAAAAATTCTTCAGAAAAACTATCCATTCCTTGCCTGAGCTTACGAACCGAGCTCGTAAAGTAATTGAAGGCCACGGCCGCAGGAATAGCCGCCGCCAAACCAACCGCTGTAGCCACAAGAGCCTCGGAAATACCGGGCGCTACTGCCTGAATCGTGGTGCTCTTTGCTTGGCCTAACCCCTGAAACGCGTTCATGATGCCCCAGACGGTTCCGAACAGCCCAACGAACGGAGCGGCGCTTGCAACACTTGCCAAGAATGTAATCCCTTGCTCCAACCGGTGAGTCTCTTCGAGCTCAGCCCGTCGCAGCGCCCTTTCTACCGTCCCGAGGTCTCCTTCATTTCCGACTACACCCTTCTTGGCCGACTCGGTATTCTCTTGCACAATGTGAGTAAGCTCCCTGTACCCCGACGCAAATACAGCTGCCAAGGGGCTTCCGCCCAGACGGCGGGATGTATCATCAACGCGGGCAAAGTTCCTTGTCTCCCAGAAAATCTGCGAAAACTCGGCAGACTTAGACTCGGCACGTCTTAACTGAATAATCTTCGCGATCGTTATAGCCCAGCTCCAGATGGAGAGGACGATAAGAAGAATGAGCACGAACTGAACAACTAGCCCCGATCCCCAGATCATGCTGAGAATGCTTGGTGCCTCTAAAGCGGCTTCATTGAGTGCAACTGTATCCACTGGCGAACTACCTCCCCACCTTCAAAAGAACCCCAAATATTACATAGCTAGTGATCTGGCACCAGACGGTGTAGTCGATGTTTTCTTTGTAGCTCAGAGGAGTTATAACGGCCGGAGAAACAACAGGGACGTTAGATAGTACTGCTCGATGTTGACCCTTCGATGTTGACCCTTCGATATTGACTGGGAACCTCGCGCCCTTGTTTTGTCACACTTATTATTGGAGTCACCATGACCGTAGGCATCGGCATCAACGGATTCGGACGAATCGGAAGAAATATTGTTCGCCAGCTTTTCACGAACAAACAGTCAAAAACCGTAAAAGTGGTCGCTATCAACGACCTTACAGACCCGAAGACCCTCGCACACCTCCTCAAATATGACTCGGTCCACGGCCGATTCCCCGGCACCGTTGAGGCCGGAGAGGGCTTTATCACGGTGAACGGTCAGCAAATTAAGGTACTCGCAGAGCGAGACCCAGCGAAGCTCCCTTGGGGTACACTCGGCGCAAGCGTCATCCTTGAGTGCACAGGACTCTTCACAAACAAGGAGAAGGCACAGCTTCACATGCAAGGCGGCGCGAAGAAGGTGCTCATCTCTGCCCCCTCTGCAGACCCAGATATTACTCTCGCATTCGGCGTAAACCATGCAGCTTACCGAGCATCAGAGCACCACATCATCAGCAATGCCTCGTGCACCACAAACTGCCTCGCTCCCGTCGCTAAAGTGCTCGTAGAGAATTTCGGAATCGTAAAGGGTGCAATGACTACCATTCACTCATTTACGAACGACCAACAGATCTTAGATCTTCCGCACAAAGATCTTAGGCGCGCCCGTGCGGCCTCTATGTCAATGATTCCAACTACAACTGGCGCTGCAAAAGCTGTTGGTCTGGTTATTCCAGAGCTCGCCGGAAAAGTTGATGGGTTTGCGATTAGAGTTCCGACACCTGATGTCTCTGTTGTAGATTTCGTTGCCGAATTGAACCAAGACGTCACAGTGGAAG
>JAYVGZ010000061.1:0-6663 GCA_043771805.1 Pseudomonadota bacterium | reverse complement strand
CCGGCCGTGTGAGCTCCGGCCGTGTGAGCTCCGACCGTGTGAGCTCCGACCGTGGACTAGCGCACATTTCATCTCTCGTCTTGGTGGCGGGATTGTCGGGTGCGGGCAAGTCCACGGCAATGGATCTGCTTTCCGATAGCGGCTACTTCGTCGTTGATAATCTTCCGGTTCCGCTTCTTGAGAACTTCCTCTCGTTCTCTGCGGCCAGCAGCGAGCGGTACGCCCGCACGGCGCTCTTACTCGATGTTGACTCGCGCGATAGTAGGGGTGAGCTTCTCAAATTCCTCGCGCAAGTCTCACCAAGACCAAAGAGCCTCAAGCTCGTATTCCTCGATGCAGATAATCGAGCGATCGTAAGACGGTACAGCGAAACTCGTCGTCCCCACCCCGGCTTCGATCCTTCGCGAGATAAGACGCTGGAGGACACTATTCAACGGGAGCGGGCACGGCTACTTCCGATCAAGGAAACAGCCGACTTCGTCATCGACACCTCATCGTTTAATGTTCACGCGCTTAAACGTGAGCTGCGAGAATTTCTCCTATCCCTTGGCGCGGCCGGCGATCGTCAAATGCGAGTAAATTTCCTCTCTTTCGGGTTCAAACACGGCATCCCACTTGATTGTGACCTTCTTGTGGACGTTCGCTTTCTCAAGAACCCCTATTTCGTCGAGGAGCTACGCGAAAAAGACGGCTTGACGGTAGAAGTGGCAAATTATGTGTTTGCCCCCCCAGAAGCTCGAGAATTTGTCACGCACTACATCGACCTACTCAAGTTTCTCCTCCCTAAGTACCAGGCTGAAGGAAAGGCTTACCTCAATATTGGCGTGGGCTGCACGGGCGGCAAGCACCGGTCCGTCGCGTTAGCGGAGGAGTTGAGCAAGCAGCTCGACGGCACAAAATTCCACCTTAGTGTGAAACATCGTGACCTAGAGAAGTAGGTGCGATTACTCGGAAGCCCCGAGAGCTGAGTCCGTGTCATCAAGCAAAATTCAGGAGTACCCCTTGTAGAGCGCCTTTCTTTTGGTCTATCCTGATCCGAAAGGCTTTTGCCAGCCTGGGAGCCCTAAAACACCGTCTTAGGGAATGCTCTACCAATCCATGTTCTGTCCGCGTTTCGGGTCAGATAAATTTCGATGCAGCAGGTTCTTCAACTTTTCTGCCTCGAGTTGGTTAAGGTCGCCTCAGGTTAACACTTAAAGGAGATCGCCCATTTGAGTCCAAGTAACTTCCTCTTTACATCAGAGTCCGTCGCAGAAGGTCATCCCGACAAAGTTGCTGATCAGATCAGCGATACAGTGCTTGACGAGTTTCTGAGGAACGACCCCGCCGCTCGGGTAGCTTGCGAAACTTTGGTAAAGAATGACGTTGTTATTCTGGCTGGAGAGATTACCTCTAAGCATGTAGTGAACTACGAAAAGTTAGTTAGAGCCCTCGTCAAAGAGATCGGATATGACGATCCGAAACTAGGCTTCGACGACACTGGCTGCTCTGTAATGACCTTCATAAGTCAGCAGTCACCAGACATCAGCATGGGCGTCAACGAGCACGAGGGCCTCCATAAAGAACAGGGCGCGGGCGACCAGGGTCTTATGTTCGGATTCGCCTGTGATGAGACACCTGAGCTAATGCCCCTCCCTATCTCACTCTCGCACCACATTATGCATTCGCTGGCAAACATACGCCGCTCAGACGCTAAATCAATGCTCAAGCCCGATGCGAAGAGCCAAGTAACTGTCGAGTACCGAGACGGTAGACCGCACTCCGTCCATACCGTAGTTGTCTCAACGCAGCACTCTGAAGATGCTTCTCTAAAAGATGTTGAAGAGTTCGTGATTGAGAACGTTGTTAAGAAGGTTATCCCAGCAAATTACCTCACACCGAACACAAAGTACCTTATCAACCCTACAGGTCGATTTGTAATTGGTGGGCCGGTTGGTGATTGCGGTCTTACAGGCCGTAAGATCATCGTAGATACGTACGGCGGATATAGCCGCCACGGCGGTGGCGCATTCTCTGGTAAGGATCCTTCAAAGGTCGACAGGTCGGCAGCATATGCCGCGCGCCACATCGCGAAGAACGTTGTAGCGGCTGGCCTTGCAAAAAAATGCGAGGTGCAAGTTGCTTATGCAATCGGCGTAGCGAAGCCTGTCTCTGTTTACGTTAATACATTCGATACAGGAAAGGTTTCAGAGGATTCCATTTCTGCGGCCGTACAGGACATCTTTAACCTAACACCGCGGGGGATTATCGAGAGTCTCGAACTCTTAAAGCCGATCTACCGGGCAACTTCGACCTACGGTCATTTCGGTCGGGATCCTGGAAGTGATGGCAGCTTCTCTTGGGAGAAGACAAATAAGGTAGAGGCCCTGAAAGGATTACTAAAGAAGTAATACCCAAAAGGTTCCCAGCAAAAAGAGGGTTCTCGAGATGTCTCGAGAACCTTCTTTTGTTTTGGGGTGTCTCCATTACTTTGTCACCGGGTACTTTGTCACCGGGTACTTTGTTACCGGGTACTTTGTTACCGGGCACTTTGTTACCGGGAATCTATCGATAGTAGTTGCCGTAGGTGTGGCCATTGTATTGATACCGTCTGCGCCCCTCTGATGGGTTTCCACTCGGGCCATCGGTTCGGATCTGATCGCGAAGAGCCTCTATTTCACGTTGCCGCGTGGTGATCTCTATTTGGTTGCCCTTGATCAACTCAGCCTGCTGCTCTTGAACTGTCTGTTGAGAGCTCATGTCGTAAATCATGCCGATCGCTATCCCGATTGGAATCCCTACCGCACCTCCGAGCAGGGCGCTCGCGGCGATATCGCCATTGGCTATCGTAGCGCCAATTATAGCACCCGTACCTGCCCCAACAGCGGAGCCAGCCAAGCCACCGACTGCTAGGGGTTCAGAGTGAAAACCACATCCGGATAAAAGAACAGCAGAGGCAAGTATTCCCGACGTAAGTGGTCGCAGCATAGAAACGTCCATTACATTAAACGAAACGCGTATTCCTTAGGTATGCGGGGCTCGCCAGAAGGTGTGACATAGGCAATACTTTCTGAGCAGTTCTAGGGTATTACACCCGCTCCACGTCGCATTCATTAAACGGCCGGCCTCTGCCGATGGGTGTATGAGAGGAATTACGAACCCATGGCAAAACCACGCCCAGAAACAATCGCCGAACGCAGGCGTATGGATGAAGATGACAAGCGGCTCCAAAACTGGAAGCGCTGGGGCCCCTACCTACCCGAGCGCCAGTGGGGCACCGTGCGAGAAGATTACTCGCCTGACGGCTCAGTGTGGACATCATTCACCCACGACCAGGCGCGTAGCCGCACCTACCGGTGGGGGGAAGATGGCCTGCTTGGAATTACCGATCGTCAGTGCCGGCTCTGCTTTGCGTTCGCCCTTTGGAACGAGCGTGATTCAATCCTTAAAGAAAGACTCTTCGGCCTGAGCGGCGCCGAGGGGAATCACGGTGAGGATGTCAAGGAGTGCTACTACTACCTTGATTCCACCCCCACCCACTCCTACATGAAGGCGTTATACAAATATCCACAAAACGAGTTTCCATATGCCCAATTAGTCGAGGAGAACCGACGACGGTCGAGAAACCAACCTGAATTCGAGCTAGAGGATACGGGTATCTTCGATAAGAATGAGTACTTCGATCTGTTCTTCGAGTACGCAAAAGCCGGCGCAAACGACATTCTTATAAAGATTACAGCGCACAATCGAGCCGCGACACCGGCCCCTCTTCACATCATACCGACTCTGTGGTTCCGCAACACCTGGGCGTGGGGACGCTCCGGCGAAGGATACACGATTAAACCGAAGCTCGCGTTAATCGATGTCAACCGCATTCTAGCGGTGCATCCACAGCTAGAGCCTTTTGTACTAGTGGGCGAGTCGCTCGAGGGAGCTTCGATTCCTACGCCGCTGTTCACCGACAACGAATCTAACCGCAGCAAACTCTTCGGTGAACAAAATCTCTCACCGTACGTAAAAGACGCGTTCCACGAGTACATCGTGAGGGACAACGCAGTAGCCGTTGATCCAGGATGCACTGGAACAAAAAGTGCACTGCACTACCGATTCACCATTCCAGCCCATGAATCTGTCACCGTTAAACTACGGCTCACCGGAACAAAAGAACCGAATGGTGTCGTGCTCGGAGCAGACTTCGACTCAATCTTTGAAACCCGGGTCCGTGAAGCCAATGAATTCTTTGACACCGTTATTCCATCCGACTCCCCCGACGATGACAAAAATATAAGTAGGCAGGCCTACGGAGGTCTTCTGTGGACGAAGCAGTTTTACTACTACTCTGTGCGTGAATGGACGCAGGGTGATCCGGTTCAAAAAAATCCACCGTTAGCGAGACGGGATCACCGGAACCAGGAATGGGAACATCTTTACAATCGAGACATTATCTCGGTCCCCGACAAGTGGGAGTACCCATGGTATGCGGCGTGGGATCTGGCTTTTCACATGGTGGCGTTTGCCAAGGTTGATGCCTCCTTCGCTAAACAACAGCTCCTACTGTTGCTCCGTGAATGGTACATGCATCCCAATGGACAGATTCCAGCCTACGAGTTCGAGCTTTCCAATGTGAACCCTCCAGTCCACGCATGGGCGTGCTGGCGCGTGTACAAAATGACCGCTGTTAACGGTGTCCGGGACCATTCTTTCCTGAAGCGCGCATTCGCTAAACTTCTTCTGAATTTTACGTGGTGGATCAATCGAAAAGACATCCAGGGGAAGAACCTCTTCGCAGGAGGGTTTCTCGGCTTGGATAATATCGGCGTCTTTGACCGTAGCGCGCCTCTACCAAAGGGCGGCCACCTGCAGCAAGCGGATGCTACCGCTTGGATGGCATTCTACTGTGGCACGATGCTCTCTATAGCTCTTGAGCTAGCATCCCAGGACGAGGTGTATGAAGACCTAGCATCAAAGTTCTTTGAGCACTTTATTGCGATCAGTGACGCCATCAATAACCTCGGGGGCACCGGCCTCTGGGATCAACTTGACGGGTTTTATTACGATCAGCTGCAGATAGAAGGAACTGGTATTCCGCTAAGAGCTCGATCCTTGGTCGGCATTATTCCGATGCTCGCTGTTGAGGTGCTCCCTGATTCAACCTTGGAGAAGCTCCCTGGGTTCCGGAAGAGGTTAGAGTGGTTTCTCTCACACCGAGCAGATCTTGCAAAGAACATCACCTACACTGAAAAGCCAGGACACCTTCCCCCGAAGGACGAAAATTTTTCAGGTGGAATGCGTCTCTTGGCTATACCATCGCGCGAGAGACTTCAGCGCATGTTAAAGTATGTGCTTGACGAGAATGAGTTCCTCTCTCCGTACGGTATTCGATCTCTTTCGAAGATCCACGCGGACTACCCGTATACACTTACCATCGACAACACCCAACACCGAGTTGACTACTGCCCAGGTGATTCCAACACGGATTTCTTCGGTGGTAACTCCAACTGGCGAGGTCCGGTATGGTTTCCTATCAATGTTCTTTTGATTGAGGCGCTTGAAAGGTACGACTTCTTCTACGGTGACTCTCTCACAGTCCCGTGCCCAACCGATTCTTCGAAAACAATGACGCTACGAGAGGTGGCGAATGAGTTATCAAGGCGTCTGTCCGCGCTGGTTTCGAAAGGCCCAGACGGGAAACGCCCGTGCCATGGTGATAATCCGAAATATGCGACAGATCCTCATTGGAAAGATCTGATTCTCTTTTACGAGCATTTTCACGGCGAGACCGGGAGCGGAATCGGAGCAAGTCACCAAACCGGATGGACGGCGCTTGTGGCCTGGTGTTTGGAACGAGTACAGAAACGGGGCGTGAGCAGATAAGATTGCTCAAAGGTCTACTGCTGCGACGGCGGCTATAAACCGACTACTTTCTGCTGAGCCACTTCAGAGCGGAACAACTGACTCGGCTCGAACACCCACCCTTTAAAATCCCGCATAACGTTCATGTAGGTGATAAAGGCGTCGTAGGGGCTTTCAAAAGGACTGAAATAAGAGTGCACCGCGCCATCGCCCGCCGATTTGGTACTCATGTAGTAGAAGTGATCGGATCCCTGCAATTTACGCCATACTGCTAGCATTTTTGGCTCAATCGGAAGCACACCACCCTCTTCGTCAATCGGAGCACATTCACTGTACACTTTTGAAAGTGAGCTGCGCTGCATCGAATTCCCCTGCCACGCTGTGAGATCTCGCGAAACATCCGCCCACGAAGTGAACTCGGGGCACGACATTTCGGAATGAGGAGGATTGTTCTCAACTATTTCTGAGGGCGTAGCAAAGTTCCATGCTGAGTTCTTCATCAACGCTGATGAAAGCCCCTTCAGGAAATCAAATATCCCCGTTGATTCCCATTGATGCTCTCCGAAAGTCTCATAATCCATAAAGAGGCCAACACTTTCGGTGGCTTCGCCTAGCGCATGTATAGCTGCGGCGAACTTCTCTGGGGTCAGTGGATACTCTGGCGCATGAGGGTCAGAGAAGCGAAATGCGATATCATCGGATAATCTGTAGTTCTTCAAGAGCAGCGAGACGGGGGCGCCCGCGGCGCGGTACACTACATTCGGCGAACGCCACCCGAGCATCTGGTCTGCACCCTCGGCAAGCACACCCCGAAACCCGAGCTTGTATGCC
>JAYVGZ010000060.1:0-2745 GCA_043771805.1 Pseudomonadota bacterium | reverse complement strand
CTGTTTCTGTTGCGCTCAACTCGGCCTTCAGTTGCAAACGAAGTACGAAGGCTACCCTCCTCTCTGCTTCTCTCCTTGCAGCGAGTAAAACTCTCGCCGACGCGGTAAGCAGCTCAAGTGCTTTCGGGAGCAATCTCATTATGATCGCCTCCGCAGGGACGCTCTCTGACGCGACTGGGAACTTCGACTTCGTTGACGATGAAGTACACCAGAGCACTCTCCGCGGTGTCACAGTAAGCGCCCTTGCAGTCGGAAGCCACGCATCGATTCCACGATTCGATAAAGTTATCGGCCTGGGTGAAGGAAATCGACGGATTATCGCTAAGCCTTCAGACGCATCTTTCGCCGTTGAACGCGAACTTAGCGCCGCTGGACGGGCCGTAGCACGTGCAGTTCGGCTGCGCATAAGACTCGCGCCAGGCGTGAAGCTCGTTGATATTCTGGGGTCTTACAGATTAGATG
This sequence comes from Pseudomonadota bacterium, assembly GCA_043771805.1. Lineage (GTDB taxonomy): Bacteria > Bdellovibrionota_C > UBA2361 > UBA2361 > OMII01 > JAYVGZ01. The sequence goes on along the minus strand of JAYVGZ010000060.1, from coordinate 2,283 downwards.
AAGATGGCACTAAAAAAGTACGTGCCGCAGAACAGGCAGTTGACCAACGTGCACAACGTTCACTCGGTATTCAAGCTGACCGCGGAAAAGACGAAGACGGGATCCAGATCGTTATTCCTGCCTTCTATGCAGACGACACGCACGCAATTCTACTTGATGTGGTAGCACAGCAGCCCGGGCCGGTTGTTGAAGTGTCTGCGCGGTACAAAGACCTCGTATACCTGCGCAACGGCTCTTCAACCGCGGCATTAAGTCTCCCCAGCGGCGATCCGACCCTGACCCCGCAAAGTAGAGCAGTCACCTACAACCGAATCGCGTTCGTCGTCTCTCAAACGCTGGCGCAGGCAAGTACCCTTACGCACCATGAGGCAGCACGGCTCCTCCGTGAGACAGCAGGTATGATTGACCAACTGAACACCATCGTTGATTCAGGACACAAAGAGGACGCAGCGAAATCGAGTGACAGCACACTCCTTTGGGGGTTCTCCAAAGTTGTGGGAGCCCTCAACTGCACGAACTGCCCGGAGTCAGTCACAGTGAGGGAGGGACTGCAATCCGCCGCAAAACTAAGGACTCTTCCGAATCCCGGGTGGGGCAGCGAAGACACATCAGTTTCATCTGGAGGAACGAATGAATAGAAATGTAGTACTCTTTTTGGTTGCACTCTTTACAAGCCTCGGTATCACAGGCGGTCAACTCTCTGCGTCACCTCGAGAATTGAACGGGGGCAACCAAGGTGAAGGTACCGTCCAAATTCCGTTGACACAGTACGCAGGACTCGTGCAGGGGGGACAATCCGGCGAACAGTCCACTCGGTATGTGCTTGGTCAAGCGACGACCATGCTCACTATTAACGAAGTAGAGGGACGTTATACAGCGGCGGCAGTGACAGAGCTCTCTGTGAAGGTCTTAAAAGACGAAATTGTGTCGGTTCCTATTGTACCGATCGGTACTGTTGTTACTGACGCAGTCATCGACGGCGCACCTACTACCTTAGTTCCCACCGCGGCAGGGTTGGGCTGGATCGCCGAGAAGTCTGGCTCGGTTTCGGTTAAAATTTCTTATCAAGCAGACGTCGTTCGCTTGCCCAGTGGATTCACGCTCTCTCTTCCCCTTGCGAAAACAGGGATCACTCGACTGACGACCGTTATACCGGGCGAGGGGATCGAGATCGCAGTATTACCAGCCGCATCGATGGAGGTCACTAACACAGCGCAATTCTCGTCAACAGTCGCTGTTGTTACAGGCTCCTCTGCTGTCCAGGTTTCCTGGCGAACCCCCTCTACATCCTCATATACCCTCTCGCGGGCCACCTATTCCGGTACGGCAAGCGAGCACGCAGTAACGTGGCGTAGCGATCTCTCGCTTACCACCTCAACTGAATCCACTGTCCTTGTCCCTATTCTCCCGAAAAGTGCGATCCTGAACGATGTCAAAGTAGATGGGAAAACCGGCACAGTTTCAGTCGATGAGCAGAATTTCTCAGTCCCAGTCAGAGGAAGGGGCGCGCACAGTATCACAGTCGAGTTCCAGGTGCCTGTATCCGACGCAGAAGGGTCGCCAGGGATTGAGCTTCCGATGCAGCAAGCCCCCATTTCACGGATTGACCTCGCGATAGCAGGAAAGCGTGAGCTCACCGTGTCCCCTCTCACGGAAGTGACCTACGCTCGAACCGCTGATACGACGACTGCTACGATGTACGCCCCGCTTGTCGAGTCGATGAAGATTCATTGGAGCGAGGCGATCCCTGAGGAGGAGGCGGTAGCGTCTCGCGCAAATGCCAATCTGTACTCAGTGGTGAAGGTAGAAGACGGCGTACTTGCGGTACGAACAGTCGCTGAGTACGACGTTACTCGCGGGGGAATTAACCTAGCGGAGTTCGTCATTCCCTCTGGCGTAGACGTCAGTCGAGTTTCGGAAGCAACCGGAATAGTTGCAGATTGGCGGGTTACAAAAGGATCCCCGGTCGAGGGAAATACGCTCCAAGTATTCTTTAACCGCCAGGTAGTAGACAAATGTATTCTCTCTATCGATCTTGATCGGTCCGTCACCAGTGAGCAGACTTTTAACGTACCCCTCCCCTCCCCGGTTAATGTACACCGGTCTCGCGGTATGGTGGCGCTCTTGGCAGGAAAAGAGATAACTCTGAAACCGACAAGTGAAGAGGGATTAGTAAGGGTGGGCGAGAATCAGATTCCCGCATCTATCCTTGAAGGCCTTACCCTATCGGTCGCCCATACCTTCAAATACTCAGACGCAACGCCGCAGCTGCCGGTACAATCG
>JAYVGZ010000059.1:0-2853 GCA_043771805.1 Pseudomonadota bacterium | reverse complement strand
TTTTGCTGCTTTTGCGCGCATCCGCGCGCCACTTACTACCTGGGCGCCTATCTCAGAATACACCAATTTGTAGCCTATTCAGGCGCCCAGGTAGTAAGTCTGCAACGAAGGAGCTTCGATGCGCCGCCATCAGGGGAGGGAGTGCAAAATACCATTTGGTTGCATCTACTCGCCACGGTACCCTCAACCATGTCTGGCGGAGATATGAGCTATGGCTGCGCGCAATGAGACTTCCTCAGAATACCCTCCTCTGTTCATCGGCGAGCCTTTCGTCTCACGCCCGCGTGAAATTAGAATAGACCCACCAACTCTCGACTTCGAACATGAAGAGTTCCTAGAGCTCCTGAAGCAGGTGGCATCGATAGCGCGCATTGGCGTATGGGAGCTCAATCTCCGATCGATGGAACCAGTTTGGTCACCGGAAGTGTACCGTATCCACGAGCTTCCGATAGGTACTCCGATGACGCTTGAGCGCGCTATTAGTTTCTACGCAGATGACGCACGCGAACTGATGGAGGACGCTGTGCGAAGTGGAACAGAGAGGGGGATATCGTGGGATCTAACCCTGCCCCTCATTACAGCACAGGGGCGAGAGATCTGGGTGCGAGCACTCGGAAGCCCAGAATTTCATGAGGGGATCTGCGTACGTCTGTTCGGTACCTTCCAAGATATCACCGATCAGAAGAAAGCAGATGAAGAACGTCGCGAGCTTGAGCGAAAGCTGCAGAGTTCGGAAAAGATGGAGGCTATCGGGACGGTAGCGGGAGGAGTCGCCCATGAGTTCAATAATATTTTAGGCGGCATCATGGGTTCGCTTGAGTTGATAAAGATACGCTTCTCAACGCCAGGTACCGAATTACAAAGCCATCTTGATACAGCCCTTAACGGTTGCACCAGAGCTGCAGGAATCATCCGCCAGATGCTCTCGTTCACAAGGGAGGAGTGCGGCGAGAAAGTAACGTGCGATCTACGGGACATCGTAGCCGAAGCTTTTCTGCTTCTGCGCGCGGGCACTCCGAACTCGGTGTCGCTATGTCAGAGGCTTCCGAACGAGGCGGTTCTTGTTCTCGGTGATCACACCCAGCTGTATCAGGTCGTAGTTAACTTAGTTACTAACGCGGTTCAGGCATTGCCTGCCGCGACGGGCCGAGTTGCGGTATCCGCATTTTCGCTTTCGGTCTCTCAAGACTCCCTTACTCGGCCGGACGGGCTTGCAGATGGTAAGTACTCTGTTATCACAGTGAGCGATAATGGATGCGGCATTCCAGAGCATGTGCTGGAGCGAATCTTTGATCCGTTCTTCACCACTAAAGGGGTTGGAAGTGGTACGGGGCTTGGTCTAAGTGTCGTGCACGGCATCGTCCGGGCACATGGAGGAGTAATCCAGGTAACTACCGAGCCCTCGCAGGGCTCACTATTCTCTGTTTATCTTCCCAGGGGGGAGGGAAGTATCGGACATCCAACGCCGCGATCAGAGGCTCCATTAAGAGCCGGGCGCGGTGAGCGTATTTTGGTTGTTGATGATGAAAATGCATTGGTGCAAGTGACTGAGCAGCTCTTGAAGCTAACAGGGTATTCACCTTCAGTTGTCACTGACCCACGCGAAGCACTCAGCATGATCCGTCAGGATCCGAACGCCTATGATTGTCTGTTGGTAGATTACTCGATGCCGCATTTGAAGGGGCCAGAACTGATTGCTCAGGCGCGTGCGGTGGGTATGACGTGTCCCGTCTTGCTCACTACAGGACTTCAAGACGAAAAGCTTGATTATCTTATTGCTGATTTAGGAATAGCAGCGGTGCTAAAGAAACCGCTTCCTGCAGCGGATATTCTCGAGGCTTTAAGTTCCGCGCTTGCGGTAGGGAGAATAGGGGTGTTGAGAGAATGATGCGAGGCGGCGATTCCTCGCCGCCTCATTGGCGTTAAGCAGAGACGTTTAACTTTGCCCCTGTGCTGAACGCTTCACGAGGTATCTCTTGTTTAATAGTAGCCTCGTTCTTCTCGGAAACGTCCTCATCGTTGATTGGTTTCCTTGAATTCGCTGCGGCTGCTGAGCCAACTTGCGCTAAAACGGCCTGGCCTGGTACGCCAATGCCAACTCCTCCTAAGCCTCCACTGCTCATAGAACCTCCTGTAATTCAATTGTAGTTGTCTTGAGAAACCAAGAAGGCGAGCCTGCGGTCGCAGGGAGAGGGTGATCCACGGATTCCTTTCCTCCGGAGGCTCGATCCTTCGAGATCTCTTTCTTACAAGGGTAGGTATCGGAAGGGTAAGGGTTTCCTTTATGAACTGGGCCTTGAAACCCACAAAGAATCAGCAATGGTGTTGGCGGGCGAAAGAGTATTCCTAAAAATAAGTACTTAGCCGATCTGTGCTGGGAATATTGAGTGATTCCCGCCCCCCAGGATTGCCTCTCGCATTCACGACCGAGCTTATTTTCGGGAGGGTTCGTTCGGTGCTTTTGCTAAAGCTTCAACAAGACACTGCTGAAAGAATGTCGCAGCGAGTTGGCGCACTCTGAAAAAGCGATCGTTCAAAAGGGATTCCGCTACCGGGAGTAGCCGGAGTGGAGAGACCTGAAGGTCAACTAAGCCCTGGAGCGAATGAAAGCGCACCCAATCAACAGGATCTTTAAGAAGTCGAAGAAGATACCTGTCAAGAGAATGGAGGCCTTGGGTGGCCGTGAGCTGGGCGCCAAGTTGCCGGTTGATCCAGGAATCATCAGATGATCTATCGGTCAGTAAGCGGATTACATCGGATTCTGAATAAGAGATGTGTGACTGCTTTGCAGTGTTCATAGATCACTCTCTCGGCGAGGGTACTCCGGTTAACTAGAACATGGAATGCTTTTTG
>JAYVGZ010000058.1:0-2676 GCA_043771805.1 Pseudomonadota bacterium | reverse complement strand
TTTTGCTGCTTTTGCGCGCATCCGCGCGCCACTTACTACCTGGGCGCCTATCTCAGAATACACCAATTTGTAGCCTATTCAGGCGCCCAGGTAGTAAGTTTCACGGTCGCTGTAGCAGCGATGCGGTAACCGTCCTTTTCTGCGGCCTCGATCATGGCACCTTGTGCAGGGAGAGTGGTGTCTCCGGGGGGAGCGTACGAGATATCTATATTCGCCTCGCCGGTTGAACCATCACCACTAACCGAAATAGAGACGAGCGTGAGGGCGGGGAGTCTTCGCCGCTCTACACCCCGTTCAACGAACACGTAGGTCGGCACTGAACCGCTCCATTCTTTTAAACCGGGGTCTTTTGAGCCCGAGTCATTAGAGCCAGAGTCATTAGAGCCGGAGGCCCTCAAAACTGCTGCATCACTCTCTACCCGCTTCAGCCAGATCCGCGGAAGTGTCCCTTGCGCAATCTCTTCATTCGTTAACTCTGGTGGCTTCGGTGTTGTGAGCACGAAGCGCGTTGTAATGGTCGGTGCGTTTGGAGCCTCAGAAGCGCGCAGCACGTTCACGGAGAGAGTGAACTGCTCGCTCCTGAGCTCGCCCTTCAATTCGGACTTAAGCGTCACTGCCGCCGACGGTGGCGCTTTCGGAATTCGCGCACTCGAATCCAACACGGGTTCGTTCGCAGATAGCGCGCCTATCTCTGGCACTGGCGTTTCCTCGGGCGTAGGAGCTAAAAGCCAGTTCCCAGCAAGCAGGAGAGTGAGCCCTCCTGCGAATATTCCGAAAAGCTGCAACCGCGAAAGGGGTGCAGCTTCAGCGGGCGGCGTATACTCAGAGGAGTCCTCTTTTCTTTCTTGGCTTTCGTTGACCTCGTCGCTTTGCACTTCCCTCGAGCTCTCTACCGCGCTGGTGGGGGAGATCGCACGTGTACTCTTCGGCTGAGAAGCTGCCGGTACCTCCTGCGGGGAGCTGAAAGCCACTGAAGCGGGATTACTCTCCCGCAGAGCTTGCGCCTGCGCCGTTGTCGCTGCGGCAGGCGCAGGGGCTGCGGGTAAGGCAGTCAGCGGCAGGGATACGTGAGTTGCTTCCGTATGCTCTTGGACCACAATCGCTTCCTTTGCTGCTACAGAAAGGGGTGGTGAGGGGGGTTCTTGAGGAAGTTTCTTTTCCGGCGCGACTCGGGCTTGCACCAAAGGTGCCTCTATCTTGGGAGTCGGCTCGTCAAAAGCGAGCCCTGCGAACTGTAGCGGAGTAGCCGCAGGTTGAACCGGACGAGGGGCGACTACTGCACTCGGCTGCTGAGAAGTCGGTGCATCTGAGGTCGAAAACTCAAAATTTGTAGAGGCCTCAGGCGTGAGGTTCGTAGTGTGTGGGTTGCCGGATGAGAGAGCAGGGGGTTTCACCACCGCAGCCGTTACCCGCTGGGACCCGGCACTCGCAGCGGCGCTCGCAATTCCGGGTGCTGTCAATTCAATTGGTGCAGCTCCCATAATCGGTAGATCGAGCGAGAGAGCATCATCAAGACTCGTCGTGAGATCTCGGGGTGAAAGCTCTTCAGGTGTTGGCCCCAGAACAAGATCGAGGGGGTCAAAACCTCGTAGCGCCTGCTGGTCCTTCACTGAAGTGATGAGGGATGCGATCGTATCCTCTCCGGGTGAGAGAATCACCGCTACCGTTGTCTGCTCATCGTCAACGAAACTCATGTCGAGCACAGCAGGGGTAACTGACCTCGGTGGTCTTGATTCGGCGAGCGATTGAGACGGTGCTAAAGTGGAGGAGGCATCGGGCGATGAAAAGAGGAGGCTTGAATCCGTCACGAGCGAATCACTAAGATCGGCGTCGAGGTCTAGGTGATACTCCTTCGGAGCGCGAGGAGCCACTGGCTTAGCCGGTGTAAAGCTAAGCGGAATATCGAGGTCTAAAATCTCTTCTAAGTCGAAGGTAAGATCCTCAGGGGCGTTTTCGAAAGTTGTGTCTGAACCGTCAGGGGAGAGAATTGCGACCCGCGCTCCGGTCGCCAATAAGAGTTGGAGGTAAGCCTCCAACTCAGGGAGGGATGAGCTAGTACGCAGAATACGGGTTTCTTGGCTTGAGAGGAGCCCTTGGGTGTCTTCGATCGATAGAGCAAGATCCGCAACACAGATCGATTTGAACCGTTGCAGCTTCTCGGGTGAATCCGAGTCGAGCCCCGAGAATTGAAGTGAGTAGTGCCCTTCGCCCATAGGTATAGCCGCCCGAATATCATGCTCGCACGTCAATCAGCTGAATTCTTTTTGGACTAACACCCGCCAGCGGTCCAAAAAGACCTACTAAACAGAAGAAACCGTTCCAGAACTCCCGCTGAGGATGCGAAGCCAATGCCCCGTTTTAATAATCGGCTAATCACCCTCTTAAGTTGAGTAACTTGGTGACCATGAGAGAGACTTTTCTTTGCTTGTAAAGCAGGCGTCTTGGTGGAGTAACTGGATGAATGCCAATCACCCCGGGACGTGCCGTGGGGGTAGGGAGTTAGGAGGGAACCCCGTGTCCAACTTCCTGGTCGGCCCGAAGCCACCGCTGAATGCGCGTAAGCGTTCACGAGGGGTATTTATTCACAAATCAAGGGCCTTACGAGGACAGCTTTACTCACAAGGCGAGCCCTTCATGGTCAACGGGCTGGTCGCCCGTCGTCCGCTTTTGTGAACG
>JAYVGZ010000057.1:0-2367 GCA_043771805.1 Pseudomonadota bacterium | reverse complement strand
GGACAACATCAAAGGGTTAAAATGGCATGCATCATTCGATTCGAACGGCAATTTATGAGGCAGTTCATTTCTTTTTTATCGCCTGACCCCCTTTCCCCCGGGTGTGGCCGGGTACCGGTTTCTGCGGGGAAAGGATGCGGTTATCAGAGAAAAATGCCTTTATCGGTGTGGTCGCTTCTTTACGAATCGTCTGTCACTCTCTTCCTCCGGCGGATTAGCGCACCTGCAATCACGACGAACGTGGATGCTCCGGCGATCCACGGCCAGATTCGGCTTTGATGGTCGGCCTCAACAGCGGATGGCGCAACGGGCGGATTTGCAGTAGTCGGGGATGTCGAGACTACGCCAACCGGAGTCTCGCGCGGCTGTGTCGGCTCGGGCTCTTCCACCAGGGGCAAGCCATGCTTTGTACGGTATTCATTGGCCAGAACAGTGAGTGACGGCAATCCAACTTTCCTTCGGTTTTCTTCGACCACTTCGATAATCGAGGGAATTTCTCTCCCCGGCTTCACTGCTTTGTAGTTCTCCTGCTCAAAGTGAACTTTGTTTTCTTCCCACCAGCGTTGCAATTCCGCTCGTTTGCTTACGGGGTCTGAATTAGCGTTTCGCCGGGCCCAATTGATCGTTTCCCCGTCAAATGCTGAGGAATCCGAAAGTATCCCGAAGATGGTCGACGAAACCATAAAAGAAAACGGAACCCCTATTACGTCTGTCCCCGACTCTTTGTAGGGCTCGTCGCTCTTCCCATATGGGATCAAATACTCGATTACAAGAGGGCTGCCAGAAGAGAATAAGCCTGTAACGTCGCTCTTCCTCGGACCATCAGCCATTTTCTGTATCATAGACTTCGTGGTTTCTCTATCACCGAGTCGAATTAAGATCGAGGATACTTGATGAGGGTCATTTTTTTTAAGTCTAGCCTTGAATTCTTGAATAATTCGTTCGCGCTCTGCTTTCGTACGCTTCCATGCGTCGGAAGATGTTTTCCGCCCCGGAGCCTCCCATAGCTCGCGAATTTTTTCGTCCGTTTCGCTACCAAGAGAATAGCGAGTAACACTGAACAAGGCGATCCCTAGAATTATCAGTAATTGATTACGGTAAAACATAGTCAATCGCATTGTTCCAAAGAGGCCTCCACTCCTCATGCCTTAGCCAAATGTATTCAGGGTGCAGGTAGTTTGTTTCTGGTGCCATAAGTGGCTGCATTTGATATCCGAAGAGTCTTATGTCTTTATCGTGAGGGTCTTCTATTCCATTTAACATTCTGTGGCGCACAGATGCCTTGAGCGCATGGCCCACTTCATGGGCGCCGGTTCTTAGAAAAATTGCTTTTGCTTGTGCTGGAGTTACGCCCAATGGCTGATGATTCTCTGCACCTATAAACACACAGTTTGACAAAGAGCTTGAGTCCCAGAAACCACCCGCCGTGCCGTTTTTTATTTTTCGGAATACCAGAATATGCAGTGCACCGCTCTCTCGCGGAATATTTTGTAATCGAGGGAGTTCACTGTCTACCACTACATTGCCATTAAGGATTGTTTGTTCACAATTTAGAATTCCGTCCGGCGTGAAATCCCACCCCCGGAAATCGAGAGTCCCGGAGCCGGGATTATCAGCATAGAACGTCAAGCACGCTTGTCGGAAAACAGTGTTTAACGAATCCACGATTCCCGCTACGTCTTTGTAGGCTGGAGGCACCTCTGAAAAATACCGAGGGAACTGTGGAGTGCCCACATTCACCGTGTGGTCTTCCACAAAATGCACTCGCAGCCTCACTTTTCGCTCTGGCATTACGAGCACTTTGAGCGTTCTCACTACCTCTTTGTTCACGCGGGTGCGAATGTGCACATCCACGACTTGAACCCCGGTCAGCGAGGTGGAATTGCGCCCCGTGAGGGTGAGCTGTGTTCGCATTTTAGTAAGGCCACCGCCAGCGACTGAGCCGTCTCCATCGACAAACAACAGCGATGGCTCCGTGGAGTGAATCTCGAACAGCTTGGCGTGGGAATCCGAGCTAAATACCAGCTTGACGTGGTTGCACACATTCAGCCCCCGGCCACTCGCATCCGTCCGCGCAACCGATGTCCACCACTCCGGGTTATCCTGATCTTTTACGATGGGGAGCGGCATACCCACGGTATATTCAGCAGGCGGGTCATCCTGCATAGGAAAGTCGAAACCTTTAGAGACGTCAGCGGATTGAATGTCAGGCGGGGGCACCAACCCCACCTGCTTCTTCCCCGCAGCGAAGAATTTTGTTGTCGGGTTTGGGCCTGTAGTGCCGTGTTCGCCAGTGATGCTGTCGGGGTCGGAGACGATACGGTTTCCGGCGACACTTATGTTGAGCATATAGTCGTAATCGGGGCC
>JAYVGZ010000056.1:0-6870 GCA_043771805.1 Pseudomonadota bacterium | reverse complement strand
GGAATGTCCCCGCGGCGACCGAACATTGACTCAATTAACGTTTGTCTCTTTTAGAAAGCATTTTAATGCCACCCGTAGTCGCACGCTCTTACTCCTCCGCCTCTGAATTGTCCGCTTCAAAAACATGGTGTATGTTCCGGAAAGTAGGCGGCCTTATTGCTTTCGCTCTATGCTTCGCATTAGTTGGCATTCAAATCTTCCGAAATGCGTGGGTGGCCGACGATGCCTTCATTACCCTAAGAACGGTTGAACAAGTATTGGCCGGTAACGGCCCGAGGTGGAACCCCCACGAGCGCGTGCAAGCATTCACGCACCCACTTTGGATGCTATTGATTGTGCCCATCCGATATCTCATGGGCAACGCGTACCTCAGCGTGCTGACCCTTAGTTTTTCCTGCACAGCGATAACACTCGTGCTTTTATGGTCGGCCTCGGGTCGGCGAGCAGCCGTTGCGATTGGTATGTGCGGGCTCTTGGTGAGCTCAAAGGCCTTCGTTGAATACTCGACGTCAGGTCTTGAGAATCCACTCTCTCATTTCTTACTTGTCATTTTTTTCCTATCAAGTTCGAGCATTATTATCCCAAGGGGGCCCGATTCCATCCCGTTACTACCGCTTTTTTCATCCTCGTTAATGTTTATCACGCGGCCAGACCTTGTACTGTTAACGATCCCCGCAATGTGCCTTTTAACCGCCGAGTATCTTCGATCGGCTAAACGGCCATACCGGCTGCAGTGGGTGATGTGGGGATTGAGCCCCGCCGTGCTTTGGATTTCTTTCTCGCTTTTTTACTACGGGTTCCCGTTTCCAAATACCTTTTATGCAAAGACGGGGTCGGGCTTTCCTGCCTGGGAGCTGATTGCTCAGGGGTATCGCTACCTACAGAACAGCCTAAGTTGGGATCCCTGCCTTCTGGGATGGACAGCAGTTGCGTTAATTGCAGGTTGCCTCTCGCGCCGGCGCATAGACGTGGCATATGCACTGGGCATTGCGACTTACCTATGTTACGTCGTAAGAATCGGCGGTGACTTCATGAGCGGGAGGTTTATGACACCCGCCTTTGTTCTTGCCGTACTAGCAACCTCGACTACACTCCCTTTGCGGTTTTTCGTCGGTGCGAGTGCAATCACTTTCGGAGTTTCGACGCTCAACTCGGCCTCTCCTGTCTTCATAGAACATCTCACCTCCCGATTGGTAACATGCGAGATCACTCGATTCGGAATAGCTGACGAACGTGCCTGTTACGCGCCGAACACGGGGCTGCCAAACCTATTGAGCCGATCACTTTCCTTCCCTGAGTCGGGGGCACTGGAAACCGGTCGCATATGGCGTGCTCTGCATTTTTCACAGCGGGAGATCCCGCTAGCTTCGTGCATCGGAATGACAGGTTTTGCGAGTGGTACGGAACCGATAATCGTGGACAGATTTGGCCTTTCTGATCCACTACTAGCCAGACTTCCAGCGCTTCGCCCATGGCGAATCGGCCATTTCTCGAGGGAGATTCCCTCAGGCTATTTTGAGTCCCTCAAGTCTGGGACCAATAAAGTTGATGACCTCGCGATGGCAAGACTTTACGAATCATTGATGGTAGTAACTCAAGGCCCATTGCTCAGCTGGAAGCGGCTAAGAGCGATTTTGGCTCTGAACTTAGGGCCCACCAGATACCATGCGCTTCCCGACACAATTCCGCGGGTCGGCACGCTGAATTGGGGGTTTGAAGATGGAAAAATACCTGACGCACCTTGGTCTCTGCAGACTTCCCCTGCGCTCTTTAATCCCGTGACGTCAAGCGCTGTAGGTCAGCAAACCACCGTAACGGGCTATGTGGGCCGGTTCTTCTTCAACAGCTTTGACCCGGTCGCAGGCGACGGGGCTATCGTATCCCTCCGGCTACCCCCTTTCCAAGTCACTTCTCCTGCACTCTGTTTTCTCGTTGGGGGCGGACAAGACATTGCAAAACTATCGGTGTCCCTGCGGTCTGAAAATGATCAGGTGCTGAAGGCGGTGACCGGTACCGGCCTTGAGCATCTAACTCGCCGTTGCTGGGGTCTGACACCCTGGATGGGTCAGTCGTTAACGCTCAAAATAGAGGACCTATCTGCAGAGGCATGGGGCCACATCTTGGTGGATGATATACACTTCTCTTCTCTTTCACTTCAAGAGTGACCATTGGTTAGCGGGTAGTGCTCATTGTGTATTACTTTAACGGCGCGCATCTGGATTAGGAACTAAAGTCGGGATTGGCGGTCCCCTTTATTGAGTTGTTGAGAAGTGCGCCTACCCATACCGAAATTCATCCACATTAATATGACCCCAACCCCCAGAACTCTCATCTACAACCACAATTCGCGCCCGTTGACCCAGCCACGACGAAACATCCCATACGATACTTGCCATTCTCTCAGTCTCTCTAACGACACCGGCACCCGACTGGAACAGGACGCGACTCCCGTTCACTTCCAGCGCGACACCAGTTTCAGCCGAATTAGTGCCAGCTCCCAAAAGAAAGATTATTCGCCCCTCCTCAATAGTGAACTCAACAGACGTAAGCCTACCCTGCGGCTCATCGCCCTGAAACTTCCCGGCGGGCATACTTTCGGCTCGACGATCCTCAAATGTACCGACCCAGAAGCTCCCCTTAGGCCATGCTCCCCCACGGCCACGCGCTGTCGGGTTATCCCCAAAGACTGGTTGCTGACCAAATGCTCGGCCTGTCGGCATCCAATTTTCTAGAGTGCCTGATTCAAAATCAGAGTTAGCAAAGATCACCCGCTGCCAGGGCAAATAGAAATCCCGTGATATGGAAATCAGAAGAAAAAGTGCGGTCGCCGAAGACAGCCCATTCCAAAAATGCTTTTTACCACTCATCGTAAGGGCCCTCCCGCTAAGGCGATACCATTTCAACTATCTGCCACCCGACTCTGAACGAAGGGTGCTGAAGCCTCCCTTCAACTATCTTTTGCAGCGAGCTCAGCAGCTGAAGATTGAGGGGCACAACTGTTCGAGCGCGACCGATGGTCCGAACATAAATAGAATCAAGCTCTGAGGGGTCTACTGTAGTGAGTGCCTCCTTTCGGAGTTTGAAGGCATCAAGATACCCTCTGCCGAGTGGTACCCATACGGCCAAGGGTTCATACAGTTCCCGAAACAATGGGCTAACAGCTATCTCCACATCCGACACGAAGTACAGGTCTTTGGGGTTGGGATAGCGGGGCGGTGTTGGAGAAAAATCGAGGCCTCCTCTAAATAAGATAATCGTAGGGCGCCGCTCCAGCACATACTCACCATCACCTTTTTCGTGAGAGTGAACTAAGCGTCCCATCGCCATCGGACGGTGCGCGATGTGCTCGTCAACTAACCCCAGCATATCGATGATTGGTCCATCGAAGTGAGCCGACACGAATGGCATTGGATTGAGGGCGATACTCTGAGTGTCCCTTAGCATGGCGCGGTACACTCTCCCGTGGAACTCGGCGTAAGACTGGAAGTCACGGTTACCTGCGACGAAACTTATCAGGCGGTCAGTCACCAAACCCGCACACAATGTCCTCGCTAGGATGAACACGCAAAGCAGGTAAACGACAAGGCACCGACCTACACAACCAAGTTTTCTCCCGCCACCTTGCGTTAATCCCCATCCATCAGAAAAAAACTCTGCCACCAGCAAGGTGACTAATGGGAATAGTGGCATAGCGTATCGCCAATACGGCCAGTTATTCCCTCCACTCATGACCGTCGTCAAACAAAGCGTCACTACCGAGATTATGAGGATCCACCATCGACGATCTCGACGGAAGAAGGCTCCATATATTGCCATCAACGGCAGAAGCCATGCGGTTCCACTATTTGAATTGAGGAAATCGATCAAATAGCGGGCACCTCTTGTTAGGGCATTCAGGTTGTTTCCGACTTTGACGTAGTAGGTGTTCGGTTGTAGATGGCCATAGAAGTGGTAACGGCCAACCAAAAAGAAAATCCAGAGTAAAAAAGGGAGGAAATACCAACTCATATGCCGTAGTCGCCCCCGAAGATCTCCCGGGGGAGTTACAACACATAGGAAGGCCAAGAGTGCACAAGAAAGTACGATACCCTCCGGCCTAGCCAATGCGAGTGCTACCAATAATATTCCGACGCAAGTTCTTTCCTCTCGAGTTCTGTCAAATCGAAGGCACGCCAGTACTGATGCAAGTACGAGCAGAGAGAAAAAACTCGTCTCCAGTGCCATACCAGCCCACATCGCCGGTGCGAGAGACGCTGCAAAATGGAGCGGGGCCATCCATTTCAAGCCATGCGTCATCCGAGAGGCCCCCACAATCAGAGCAAGAGTAGCGAGGTAACTGGCAATGCTCATAAATTGCGCGCTCCATGGGAGCGGAAGGTTGATAGCAGCAACGGTATTTAAGAGCATCATCCACAAGACGCTGCTGTAGCCCTCTACGGCTTCATCCAAATTAAATACTGGACCAAATCCGGCTGCATGATTTTGGGCGTAACGAAAGTAAACAAATGCATCATCAAGAGGTACTTCAGTTACAAGCCAACAGTTTAAGGAGGCTAGTACAAACAGACCAACCGCTGCGCCCGTCATAACAAAGCGTCGAAAAGCCAGAGGTTCGGTGGTAATTTGGATAGCCATTTTCAGGGTAATTCTGAAGAATTATATTAAGATTACACCTGGTTCTACTATTCAAAGATGGGTGGTCACAAGCGTCTTAATCCTTAATCATGTGGCGAAAAAGTAAACAAATTTAGATTGTTCACCGAGGCTCATTCGCTTTTAAGCCACGAATCATCTATTCTCGCCATCTCCTTCTAGTCGAATTTTTTCCCCCATGTCACCCCTCATCAGCCTCACCGACCTCTCCAAAACCTTCGGCATCCGCCCCCTCTTCCAAGACATCTCCCTAGTCGTCTCCGAAGGCGATCGCACCGCCCTGATCGGCCCAAACGGCGCAGGCAAATCGACCCTCTTTAAAATCATCGCCGGAACAGAAGACGCAGATACCGGTAAAGTATCCCCCAGAAAGGGCCTCCACGTTGGCTACGTACCCCAACTCGATACCCTTCCAAACGACGCAACAATCGAAGAGGTGCTCCAGCTGACCCTCGGCGATCACACCGCGGATCGTGATGCTAGGATCGCTGTATATTCGGGAAAGGTTGGATTCCCCGATATCCAGCAACGAGTATCCACCCTTTCCGGAGGCTGGCGAAAGCGGTTGACCATCGCGTGCGCACTCATCAAAGAGCCAGAGCTACTCCTTCTTGACGAACCGACAAACCACCTCGATATCGACAGCATTTTGTGGCTTGAAGAGCTACTCCTTGGCTCCGACGCTGCGGTCGTCTTTATCAGCCATGACCGATACTTCATTGAGCGTATCGCCACCAAAGTTATTGAGCTCGACCGAGTGTATCCGAAGGGGTTCTTGACCTCAGAGGGCTCCTACAGCGACTTCCTTGAGACTAGGGAAACGTATCTCGCTCAGCAGCAGAGCTACAAAGAATCGCTTACAAACAAAGTCCGCCGTGAGATCGACTGGTTGCGTCAGGGAGCGAAGGCACGTCGAACGAAGGCGAAGGGGCGAATTCAGCAGGCGGGAGAGCTTATTCAGGAACTCGGGTCGATCAATCTTGAAAGGAAGAAGGCCGAGTTTGAGTTCTCTGAGGGTGGCAGAAGAACGAAAGAGCTGATTACCCTTAAGGGCGTTTCAAAAACCCTCTCCGACAAACCGCTCTTCAAAAATCTCACGGTAACTCTGGCACCAGGTGTGCGGCTTGGGCTCGCGGGCTCTAACGGCACCGGGAAAACTACCCTGCTTAAGACCCTTTTGGGTACATTGGCACCAGATAGGGGCTCAGTAAAAAAGGCACACAATCTTCGCATTGCCTACTTCGATCAGAAACGCGAAGAGCTCGATCCTACACTGACATTGAAGAAAGCTCTCTGCCCCGAGGGCGATAGCATCGTATTCGGAGATCGAGAGTTACACGTCGTGACGTGGGCGAGACGGTTCTTGTTTAGTAGTGACCACCTCGCTCTTCCAATTAGCTCACTTTCGGGCGGGGAGCGCGCGCGTGTGCTTCTAGCGCGCTTGATGGCACAGCCTGCTGACGTGCTCGTTCTGGATGAGCCAACAAACGATCTCGATATTCCAACACTCGAGGTGCTCGAAGACACACTGTGTGAGTTCTCTGGCGCCGTTGTTCTCGTTACCCATGATCGGCATCTCCTCGACCGCGTCAGCACCCAGTTGATTGGGTTAAGCGGAGACGGCGGATGTGAGAGGTACGCGGATTACTCGCAGTGGGAAGGTGCTCGCGAGGAACGACGGCGGGAGCAGCAACGGGCATTGAAGCAAAAAGGCACTAAGCCGGTCTCTGTCTCGTCTCCTCTCCCTGAAGTGCTGAAGCTTGCAAAGCTTACCTACGCGGAGAGACTTGAGTTGGAGGGTATGGAAGCACGAATTGCAGCCGCGGAGCTTGCTGTTGCTGCGCTTCAAGAGGAGCTCTCGTCGCCTGAGAAAGCAGCGGATCAAGAATGGCTCGTCATGAAATGTGACGAACTTGCGGTAAAGGAGGGTCTGGTAGAGCAGCTCTTTACGCGGTGGCAGGAGTTGGAGCAAAAGCGCGGATGAGTATCTCCCTGTGCGTAAACCTGGTGTCTCGCTCCATTCAGAAAAGTTTGCGTTGGTTGACCACTCTGCAACTGCCTTGACCGAACGCCGTTAGCAGGCGTATTTTGGTCGGAATGATTCCTGATAAAATCAAAGCGTTAGTTCCAATTTTTGCGGCTGTTCCAGCTATCCAGGCAGTATACCTTTTCGGTTCCCATGCAACTGGCACAGCTACAGAGAGAAGCGACATAGAT
>JAYVGZ010000055.1:0-2574 GCA_043771805.1 Pseudomonadota bacterium | reverse complement strand
TTCGGCGAAGTGCACGTGCCTCAGGAAACCGTGGTAGAGCTCGTCAAGGGGCAGAAGAAAACTTCCACCCGAAAGTTCTTTCCTGGCTATATCCTCGTGCAGATGGTTCTCAACGAGGAGACATGGCACTTAGTGAAAGAGACTCCTAAGATCTCCGGTTTCGTTGGAGATGCAACCAGTCCGCAGCCGATGAGTGCGGATGAGGTACAACGTATCTTCAGCCAGGTTGAAGAGGGCGCGGCGTCGCCGCGGTCGAAGATGAATTTCGAGCAAGGAGACGCAGTGAAGGTCATCGATGGGCCGTTTGCTGAGTTCAACGGTACGATTGAGGAAGTTCGTCCTGAGAAGGGCAAGGTCAAAGTGTTGATCAGCATCTTCGGGCGTGCTACTCCAGTCGAGCTTGATTTCATGCAGATTGAAAAGTCCTAGAGAAAGTTGAATGCTTAGGGTAGGCAACAAATATCGAACGTTTGGCGCAAGAAAGCTTCTTAGAATTAGGTAGTTGAGATGGCAAAAGAGATTAGTACATTAATAAAACTTCAAGTGACTGGCGGCAAAGCTAACCCAGCACCTCCAATTGGTCCTGTGCTCGGTCAGCACGGCGTCAATATTATGGAGTTCTGCAAGCAGTTCAATGCAAAGACGCAAAAGCAGATTGATGAAGTGGTCCCAGTAGTTATCACGGTTTACAAGGACCGTTCCTTCACCTTCGAGATGAAGACACCGCCCGTGTCTTATTTGATCAAAAAGGTCCTCAAGTTGGAGAAGGGCTCAAAGGTTCCCAATAAGGATAAAGTCGGGCAGCTCACAAAAGCTCAGGTGTACGAGATCGCCAAAATCAAGATGGCTGACCTTAATTGCTACGACGAAGAGGCGGCGTTCAAGATTGTAGCAGGCACGGCGAGAAGTATGGGGGTTGACGTCCTCAATTAAGTGGTGCCTAGGGGTTGACTTGTTTCAGGTTAATTATTAGTCTGCGTCGCTCCTCACTTGGCAACAGAGAAGTCGCAAAGCTCTCAAATGCCGCCACACAAGTGGCCTCGTGGGCTTCCGTTTTTCGATGCGGCCGGTTTGGCAGTTCATCGGGGGCAAAAATTTAACGAGTCCTCGAGGTGTGCGTCTATAGCGGACTTCGTAGGTGACGATGTCGTAACTACGACTATCGTGTTTAGAAAACGGTGTGGCTCAGTTTCCAAAGGGCACTGAGCTTTTAAAAGATAGTAAGTATAGTCATGGCACGTAGCAAGGAAGGTAAAAGGATTCGCGCGCAGAGAGCTAAAGTGCAGGCCGATAAGGTTTACACCTTAGAAGAAGGTTGCGTTGTGGTAGCAAGTACGGCGTCCGCAAAGTTCGACGAGACCGTGGAAGTTGCTATTAGACTGGGAGTCGATCCCAAGAAAGCGGATCAAAATGTCCGAGGCTCTATCTCTCTGCCGCACGGTCTCGGCAAGAACGTAAGGGTGGCCGTGTTCGCTAAGGGTGACAAGGTCCAGGAGGCTCTGGCGGCTGGTGCAGATTTTGTTGGTTCTGACGACCTCGTCGAGAAGATTAAGGGCGGATTCTTCGATTTTGATAGTGTTATAGCGACGCCCGACATGATGGCGCAGGTGGGTAAAGTTGGAAAACTTCTCGGCCCACGCGGACTGATGCCTTCACCGAAGATCGGTACCGTTACCTTTGATGTTGCAGACACCGTGAAGGCCGTTAAGGCGGGACGAGCTGACTACCGAGTCGATAAGGCCGGAATAGTCCACGCCTCTGTTGGAAAGGCGTCCTTCGGTGGCGTCAAGATCCTCGAGAACTTTAATGCTTTGATGCAAGCTCTGAACCGAGCAAAGCCATCGACAAGTAAGGGCGTTTATTTGAAATCGGCTTCTCTAGCCCTCACAATGGGTCCTGGCGTAGCCGTAGATGTTTCACCGCTTCGCTCCTAACGAGTAGGGGCGATGTCTACCGGCATCAAGCTGATTGCTGAGCAGGTAGGCGACTAAAGGAGTTTTGTAGTATGGACCGTGCGAAGAAAGAGAGTGAACTTGCGGGATTGGTGGATAGTTTCACCAAGGCTCAGGTCGCAGTTTGTGTCGACTACCGTGGATTGACTGTAGCCAAAATGACCAAGCTGCGCAGCGAGCTTCGTCAATCAGGCGCCTTCGGCCGTGTAGTACGCAATACCTTGGCTCGGATAGCCGTTGATAGGGTTGAGGGATTGGATCCAACCAAACGCTCGGAGCTTGATAAGTTTCTAGGAATTATGGACGGACCAACTCTTGTTGTGTTCTCTGATGCTGATCCAATAGCGCCAACAAAGGTGTTAGCGAAGTTCGCGAAAGAAAATGTTGATAAATTTCGAGTGAAAGGGTGTTGGCTTGACGGTGCGTTCGTTGATCCAGCTGGGGTAGTTGCGTTGTCAACAATGCCTGGCCGGGAAGAGACATTCGCGATGTTGCTAAGACTCATGTCGGAGCCTGCTACCCGTCTTGTGCGAGTGCTTTCGGAGCCAAGTGCACAGGTCGTACGGTCCATTGAGGCGTACCGCAAGAAACTCGGAGGGGATTCGGTAGCTGCTTAGTGCGG
>JAYVGZ010000054.1:0-7850 GCA_043771805.1 Pseudomonadota bacterium | reverse complement strand
GAGCATCCACATGCGGGAGCTCTGTTAGTAGCCCCCGACCAAATAAGTGCAAGGAAGCTTGCGAAGCTGTTGACGACAATAACCGGCGTATCTCCATGTCTCGTACTCTCTGAAGACTCAGCAGCTTCAACGCGCCTAAAGAAATTCCGTGATTCATCAGAGCCGTGGCTCGTAGCCTGCAATATGGTGAGCGAGGGCGTCGACATCCCTCGGCTCAGAATCGGAGTGTACGCCACCACTGTGCGAACAAGGATGTACTTCCGCCAGTTTCTTGGCCGCCTCGTGCGCCGAATGGCGAATCTTGCCGGAATGCAAGTAGCCTACTGTTACCTTCCGGCGGATCCAGCTCTGACGATCCTCGCCGAACAGATCGAAGATGAGATACGCCACTGTATCCGCCCGCGCAATCAAGACGATGAGCTCCTTCTCGAGCGCGACGAGCAGAAACCGAAAGAGCCCAGTCAGAACGCGTGGCAGGCTCTTGCGTCGCGCAATAGCGGAATAGATTCCGTCATAGTTCACGGAAACCAGTTGGTGCTGTTCGCTCCACCTTCCGCTTCTGCATCGATCGAAGTGCAGCAGGTAGTGAACGATAGTGTCACAGCACGCCTAAGTGAGCGCCGATCAAGAACAGAGTCCAAGGCAGAGCTTGCTCAAGAGATTAGAAAATTAGTGAACATTTACCACAAGCGAAGTGGTAAAACTCACTCACAGATACACCAGCAGCTTAATGCGGCTCAGGGCATTAAGAGCCAGACTGTCAGCACAGTCTCACAGCTACAGGAGCGCATCAGTCACCTTAAGCGGCTTGCTTTCGGGAGTTGATAGGTAGTCCTCTACCCAACTTCATCTGTGTCATTCGGCATTGTTGCCGAATTTGGTGGAACGCAAACCTTTGAAATATCGCCCTGTCCACCAGTCAAACCACTTACAACCATACCCGAAGGACAAGGCTCATCATCAGCTACTACCTTCGGTTGATTGTCTCCTTTTTCGTCTTCAGCAAAAACCGGGGGCGCAACGAGCGCAAAAAAAGCCACGGTCATAAACAGTGCACATCTCTTTTTCATATGTCCTCTCTTTACCATTACTCCCCCTATTGCTTCTCGAAATCTCTTACAAACAGCTCTTGCCGCAGATATACAAATCGCGGCGTAATTGGCGGCAGGTAGGCGGCATCATTGAAGGCAGTGTCGTAGTTCCAATTACGAACCGGTGCCGTATAGTCCGCCCCACCATACTCCCACGCGCCATTTACACGACGAGGTCTTCCCAAACTGACGAAGGAACCTCGATACGTCAGCGTAACTGATCCGTTCCAGTTCTCGTGAAATCGTGGATAGTTCTCGAGTCCACCATTGTAGGCACCATTGAAGCCACCCGCCCCCTCGTTACTTCCAGTTGTATCCGTGCCGGATACAAACGCCGAATTGATCGTCGTATTAGTCGGCGTGCGCGAGCCCAAGGCGGCGGTGCTAGAAGAGTCGTTCGACCAATTCGCAGACAAAATGTTTAGCGAGTCTACCATTATTGCTGCTGGAATCTTCGCCGTCGAATTGTAGTTCCCTTGCACGTACATCGCTTGGTCCGAGACGATCGATATTCCCTTCACCACCGGCGCACCGCCGACGGTGGACTGCAGTTGAGCAGCGTTTCTTACCCGGACTCCATAGCTGTTGGCTGCAGCTGTGGAATTGGGCCCAAAGACAGAGGTGTGGAATACAATCCCCCCTTCCGTATCATCGCTCAATTTTTTCTGAGCAGCGTTGTATGGGCCAACGCCGGTGCCAAAGAGGTTGTTGTTGTGGATGCAGTTCAACAGCGCACGCATGTCGACCTCCAACATCCGAATGGTCCTCCCCTCTCGGTTGTTGAAGAATGAATTAGTAGTACCAACGGCGCGGCCACTTATGCTTCCGGGGCACAGGGTAGTACTATTGACCGCTGCTGTTTTCACAGCGTCAATAGTGTTCGATGATGTCCGAACTTGCACCCCGGTCGTGGACGCGCTGGTGTCGACAGCGTTAGTACCGGCAAGTGCCAATACGAGCCTCAGGTCGGCCTTATCCCAGTACACTTGCCCCGCCGTCGGATCAAACACCTCGGGTCCCGGGATGGTGAGGACTGGAACTCGCACCTGTATCATGTTGTTCCAGGCGGTAAGCTGAGATTGTGCAAGGAGTGTCCTTGACGAACAGCTAGGGGTAAGAGCTCGTCCAGTCGCTGGATCAAAAATATTGACTGAGTTACTTCGACACGTGCCATCATTCTTACGCCCTCGGTACAGGTCGCTCGCAGTAGTTACCTGCCCAGAGACCGTGAGAAGCGCATCTGAATTTAAGAAGAGCATCCCGTTGGTGTGAACCGGCCCCGAAAGAGTCATATTCGGGCCGGGTAAAATCTCTAAGTCCTTACTGTAAAAGGCCGCGAACTGAAAAAGTGGAACAAGCCGACTCTTGAATCGCAACTTCAGAATTGCTTCTTCACGATCATTCCCGCGGTACGAGAACGATCTGGCGGTGTACCGGTACTCCTGGGCATTTAACCCCTGAAAACGTTCACCGGGCGGAATAGTCAATATAAGAGGATTTCCGGCGTCCTCTTGCACATAGGTAATGACATTACGAGTCATCCCCCCTGCCGGAAACGTATACGTTTTGCAGAGAAAATCACCGCTCCCTTGATTGCCGCCTGTACAAGGAGTGACAGTAGTGGGCGCTGCTCCTGTGGGTCGATTGTATCCGACAAACCGCTGGCGTATCTCCTCAGCTCGCATATTGAGCCCTGCTTCTGCGGCATAGAACCCACCCACGCTATCCTTCGAAAGTTTCGACGACATTGTCTCGATACGGGTCGTTGCATAATAGGCGGTTAAGAGCGCCGAAAGGACGGCTAACATAAGGAGTGCTGTTACGAGAACGAAACCTCGCTCGATCCGCGGGAGAGTCCGAGGAACTCTCTTCGCTGGTGATCTGTCATCTGTGTTACTTCGATCCGCTCTCATCAGAAAACCTCACTTTGAGAGAATATTTCGAGGAAAAAACCTCGATGTTAACGTGCGCGTCAATGTCTTTTTGGCAAAGGTAGTCGTGCCCGATAGTGTTACTTCAAGCGCTTCCATTTGGCTCCAATCGTCGGTTCGTCCCATAGTTGTCTTGATCGTTGCATCCCTCATGATCGCTCGAACCTGAAAGTCACTGAGCCCGGCGACTACATTTTGTGGCGTGGCTGTTTGCCCATTGACTTGAATCTGGAGGACTCCGGCAAGTAATCTGATTCGCCACTCTTCGAGAATGTACACAGATGAAGATGTAGCCGGATAGCCAAACGTCCAGGACCCCGAGCTTCGAAGAATGTAGTATGCTGTGCCTGTTGAGCCCTCGTTGGTGTAATCGAAAAACTCTCCGTTCTTCGCAGATACATCGTAAATATAGGCCCTGACACTGCCACTATTATTCGTCCGGTAGGTACGCCAGCTATTGTAGTTGTAGGTCTGCCCGGAGTAGGTACACGCTGCCGTGGTCGCACCTCCTACAGCGAAGTACACCTGCAATGCGGTGCTGCCGGTAGGAATTGAAGTACATACTGGGAGCACCTCATCAAGCAAATTTCTTCTAACAACAAGTTCATCAGGTGCACCGGAAACTCCATTGACGATTTCAAAGGCCGGAAACGACGTGGGAAGGTTCTCTCCGCCCACTCGCAGATCGGCACCCATGATATCCATGCCGCTCCGTAAGTTTTGATCGAGCTGCACGCGCTTCATATCGAAATTGAAGGCGCGTTTGTTCGCCAGGGTGCTTGAAAGCATCAAGCCACCAACCAACATGCCAAGAAAGCTAGCAACAAGCAGCTCCGGTAATGTGAACCCCTTATCGGAGCTGAGTGAAAACCGTGTCAACTTCGTACCTCTGTTTATTTTGATACGAGACAGTCGCGCGAAGGTGCCGTGTCGTCGCTGCAATACAATACGATGCTAAAGCGCAGTACCTAATTGTGACGCTGTAGTTACGTCCTGATATTGAAACTGTCTCTGGTGCCGCGCTCCCTGAGGATGGAAGAGACGCCGGGTCGACGGTGCGTAGGCGATCGAGCACGTACTGAGCAGCGGAAAGGGACTGGGCTCGAATCTCGCTATCCGTGTTTGACTTCATCTGCATTATGAAGCCACGTGCGAGCCCCATCGACACGATACTAAATAGTGTTATCGCTACGAGAACCTCAAGAAGAGAAAAGCCTGCCTCGTCGCACGCTCGATTACATCCAAAAATTTTTCGTTTACTCATAGCTCTCGAGTCCCCCCACCCAAGAGCACCTCGACTTGCTTGGTGCCCGCATCACGAGTCTTCATCGAGATCGTGACATTTGAAGTAGCTAGTCCGCGAGAGTTGAAGCAGACACTCCATGTAGGAGAGAGAAGCTTAGTCTCTTCCGGCATGCTCAAAACAAGCGACGTATCAGTGGTAAAAGCTGTACTCGTACACGCATTCGCAAAGCTGGTTCGAATCGCGGTCCCGGAAGCATCTGCATAAATCCGATATGCCGCCGTTCGGGCGATGCCCTTAGCTCGGGCTTGCTTCACGAAGCCTTGAATCATCGAGACCGCATTTTTACTACTTCTGTTGTACGCGCGCAGATTAGCGGCAACGATACCGACCATCACTGAGCCTATAGTCATTGTGACCAGAAGCTCTATCAGCGTGTAGCCACGGTGGGGTGATGACTTCATACATGTCTCGTTTAGGCAATGCTACTCAAGTCGAAGAGCGCCCAGGCTGGAGGCCGCAAGGATACTTTTAGAGGAGCGATCCCAACGACCACTATTCTGAGGCGGGCCCTGTTTATCGGGCTGTGTGCAATTTTCGTGTAATTGGAACAACACACGAACCGACCATCCTAAACACTTGGATCAGACAGAAATGTTAGGAGCGTTAGGGAATTCCGAAAGGAATCTAGGGGCCTAATGTATCACCTCTATGCATCAATTGTTGGACTTACCGACAAGTAGTTAGCGGTTCGCTTAGTTCGTCGATGTCTCGCTCCAGCTTAGTTGGCTTGGGATAAGGTCGTAAACTGCAGAAGTGCTGTCACTCCGATGCGAAGCAGAGGAGTCGACTTCAGATCGCTCTCCCCACTGTCCGTTACATAATAGTCTCCAACTGTGTCACTTAAAGGGGTTTGGTTGATATGGAGTAGATCTCTCGCTTTCAGCTCGAGATGACTCACACTCCAGTGTTAAACCCAACCGTTATCAAGGTTGATACATGCCCCTTCCTCTCACACTTTGGGTGTCCCAGCGGCAAACTCAGGCGAGAAGATACGAATTTCAATCTATTTTACCGCCGGAGGAGGCTGAACCTTAGAGACCTCAATCACATGCCCCTCAGTCAGCCGACCCGTGATTTGTCTCTCTTTACCGTCGTGTTTCACCATGTACTTCTCAAGTAGCCCCGCTATTTCGTACCTTTGGCCCACAGAGACGAACTCAATTTCAGTGTCGCTCTTCTTCTCGATACGCCCTATCCACGTCTCCTCAACCACGGAGACTACAAGCTTCGCCTCCGCAACCGCATGAATCACTGGTGTTGCCACAGCAGCGGTTACGAGAGAGGTAAGAATAATCCGAGGCGTTTGAATCATTAGATCCTCTATGAGCGATCTCCCTGCAGGAGTCCCCCCAGCTTACCAAGGGCAGACCCCTCTTCTTTCCCGCCTGTTGAAGCCATTAACATACGCCCGGCAAGTCGAGAGAATGGGAGAGATTGAAGCCAAATCGTACCAGGGCCTTTGAGGGACGCAAAGAAGAGTCCTTCGCCTCCGAAAAGCGCCGTCTTGATATTACCGGATTGCTCAATATGAAAATCGACTGACGGTTGAAACGCCACTATACAGCCGGTATCGACGTGTAATGTTTCACCCGCCGCGAGATTCCTCTCAATGACGGTGCCTCCGGCATGAAGAAAAACGAGTCCGTCTCCTTCAAGTTTCTGCATGATGAAACCTTCACCACCGAACAGACCTGTTAGAATTCGCTTCTGAAAAAATATGCCAATCGAAACGCCTTTTGCAGCGCATAGGAAGCTGTCTTTCTGGCAGATTAGCTCTCCCCCAAGATTTGCAAGGGATACAGGGATGATGTTTCCGGGATACGGCGCGGCGAATGCGGCGTGCGCCTTCCCTTCCCCGGTGTGCGTGAACACGGTGATAAAGAGGCTCTCTCCCGTAATCAGCCGCTTACCCGCCCCTAAAAGTTTAGTCATAAAAGTGGCTGGGGCCTTCGTGCTATTTCCGAACACGCTCTCCATCTGAATATCCGGCGACTTGTACATCATGGCGCCCGCCTCGGACACCACTGACTCTCCGGGATCCAACTCTACTTCCACGTACTGCATTTCGTGGCCGAAAATCTTGAAGTCGATCACGTCCGCAATCAGCCTTGAAACTGGTGGTGGTGCTGCTAAGCCCCTCTCAGTGGAGTTGAACTCGGCCACTTGAGCCATCGGCATCCACTCGGCTAGCCCCTCTTTCCAAGCATAGCCGTTTATATTCTCACGCGCCCTAGCCGCGGCGGTAGCCTTGTCGAAAGGACCTATCTGATTGCCGTTGTAGCTGAGATACCAATTCGCCATATCATGCTCCTTTAAACTCAAGAATTTTCTTCGAAAGCACCTATGCAATCGACCTGCGAACGCCGTTAACTACCTCGTCATCCAAATGAAGAAGCGCCTGCAGCTTCCGCATAAAAGCTTTCTCAGCATCTTCGTCCTCGTTTATGGCTAGATGAGCCACCATGTACACCTGCACAGCGAGCTCGCTCGTGAGGGGCGTTGTAATAAGTGACTCTACCGGTTTCGGATGCGTCAACTCAGTTTCAATGAACTCCCTCTCGGTGTGTGACAGGCCAGCGGTCGTTAGCGATGTGAGTATCGCCCTTTGCTCATCTCTGTCGATAACTCCGTCGACACTAGCAGCTGCAATCATCACTCGCAGCAGCAGAAGTGCGTCAAGTGACCCCTCCATGCCGGCATTTTCACTGGCGCCAGAGGGACCCGGTGGTATGTGCGCTCTTGCCGCCGGAGGGGGTGGCGGCGGTGATACCACGGAGAAAGGTTGCGGCGGTGGGCTCAGAACTTTTCCGGCGGTGGTCGTTTGAGTAGCCACATGACGGTTCGACTCAGAGAAATGCTCGAATGCAGCAACAGCAAGCCCCAGTGCCCCTACCCCTAGGGCCTTCTTGTCTACTCGTGCAGCGATACTCCCCATTTTGAAACCAGCGTTTCGCGCTGCTCCACGAGAAACAACATGCGATAACGCACTAGAAACGACACTCTGTACTAATCCACCCAGGATCCTATCGATGTTGATCATCTCTCCTCTTGTCTTCTTAAGAAGGCCACAGTATCTGCTATTCAATGCAATCGGCACTTCGGAAATATTGCCGTCGTACTCTCAATGAAGTAACGCATGATGCCGATACTTGTCGTGAGACTTGAAGCAACTGTAATGTTCTGTACACGATCATATTGATCGTTATACTGTCGCCGGGATTTCAACTTTTTTGCATCTAGGTACTTTTTTACCTGGGCATTTTTACCACTTGATTTCCAAACCACAACTACAGCTGTGTTATGCATCAACATGGAAGAAATATGACCGACCCAACTCTACTTTCTGATTCAGATGCTCCCGTAGTGGAATCTTCAGCAGAAGGCGTTTCGACGACCCACCGTCCGAGTAGCCGCACTTTAGAGTTGGCAGACACCTGCTTTGAAGTGTTTTCGTTGAGGGAACTTCGCAGGCCGAAAGGCATCCTCCATGAGCTTACCTCATCCTATCCCGACCTTTCCCTA
>JAYVGZ010000053.1:0-5065 GCA_043771805.1 Pseudomonadota bacterium | reverse complement strand
ATTTGGAAAAATCCGCCATAAAAGCGGTTACAAGACGATTCTGTATCCGCCTCGCTTCAAGGTGGCTCTTCGAATTGCAGTAGGCCACGACGACTTCAGGCATTCCACCGATGACAAAATAGGTACGGAGAAGCCCAAGAAGCTTCTCGTGAACAGCTTCACTGCAGGGGCGAAGCAGGGTTGCTTCCCTTATCATTTCACTTAACTTTCGCTCCCCAAGAGCCAGAAGGAACTCTTGAAATGAGAGCGGCTGCAAGTAAGAGAATGTCACCCTACCAACGGGAAACGAGAACGTCTTATCATCTTGGAGTGAAAACTCCAGCAGTGAACCAGCGGCTATGACGTGCAGCTCAGGCAGATCGTCTTTAAATGCGCGCAGCGACAGCAGGGCATCTTGCGAAGCCTGAATCTCGTTCACAAACAGAAGGGTCCTCCCCAGCGTGATATCTGAGTTCGAGATAGCTTCTAGCTCGGCGCAGATGCTCTTTGCATTGTGACTACGAAAGCATGCGAGGAACTCCGGTTGGGTCTCAAGGTTTATCTCGACTGTGTTTAAGAAACAGCGCTGCCCGAATTCACGGACTGCATAACTTTTCCCTACCTGGCGGGCGCCGCGCATGACTAGTGGGGTACGGATCGGGCTAGTTTGCCAAGTATCCAAATAGGCCTGGATATTTCGGTACATTGTTATATCTGTTCAAATATACTCGTCTGATTTGATTATGAATGCAAATTACAGACCGGTGAATTTATACAATCATGTAGATTATAGACGGATATGCGGTGACTGTCGGTACTCACAAGAAATGATTATCGCCAACTTCTTCGTCATATTGCATTTAGCAACTATAGTTGTCAAAATGGCGTCCAAAATGACAACTCAACTTGCGCGTCGTCTAACCATACCAAATCATACGTTTTTTCTTCTAGGTCCTCGCGGCGTCGGAAAAAGCTCTTGGTTACGTCATCATTTTCCTGACGCCCTCTGGTTTAACCTCCTACTTACTGACACTTACCTCGAGCTGCTCAATGACCCTTCCATTTTCCGCAGGCGGGTAGAAGCAAGCTCTGCGGAATGGGTTGTTATCGATGAGGTGCAGTTACTCCCCCCACTCTTAAACGAAGTACACGACCTCTTAGCCCGCTTTGGCACCCGCTATAAATTTGCGCTCTCGGGTTCCAGTGCTCGGAAACTACGGAGCGGTAATGCAAATCTGCTCGCCGGCCGCGCACTTGACCTACGAATGTTTCCCCTCTGTAGCAGCGAGCTCGGGGACGATTTTGATCTCGATCGCGCCCTTGCGCACGGCACCCTTCCGTCAGCCTATCTTAATCCTACTTTTTCAATTCTGAATCTTGAAAGTTACTCCCGCACCTATCTCGAGGAAGAGATCCAGAGAGAGGCCGCCGTGCGTCAGCTGGACTCTTTTTCACGCTTCCTGAAAGCTGCTGCATTGCTCAATGGTAACACCGTAAATGCAACTACAGTCGCGAGAGAATGCGGTGTATCGAGACCAACTGTGACGAACTATTTCGAGATCTGCGTTGCTACTTTGATTGGGTGCTTTTTACCTTCGTGGCAGCCGCGCCTCAAAATGAGAGAGGCCACGCACCCGAAATTCTACCTCTTCGACACTGGCGTCGTGCGCGCCCTAAGTGGATTTCTCCGAGCCCCAGTAACAGAGCTTGAATCTGGCATTTTACTTGAGACCTTCGTGTTGCAGGAGCTCCGTTCATGCATTTGCTACCGCGATACTGGAGGAACCCTCTCGTACTACCGCACCAGGGGCGGATCAGAGGTGGATTTTGTTTGGACGCTCGGCAATTACTCAATCGGAATAGAGGTGAAGTCCTCTAAAACATGGCGGAGCTCGAACGGCTCGGCGCTCCGTGAACTACTGCAGCAGAAATATATTGATCGGGCGATCGGCATCTACCGCGGAGCTGCGCGCGAGCTTGATCGTGGCGTAACTGTTTATCCGGTCGCCGAATTTCTCTCTGAGTTGTGGGAGGGGCGCATCTTGGGGATAGCTAAGTGAATGCCCTAAGTAGCGCAGGTTGGTCTCTGGTTCGATGTTAAGGCGACGGGAGGGTGGGTTCATGGGTAGCCGGGCTCTCTCGGTGGTGCCGAACATACTTTCCCGTTAAAAATATTTCCAAATTTAATCATTTTCTGAAATATTAGTTAAATATTTAATGCTTTTATTAAAATGAGTTGTAGATTTTCATGATTTCTCTCATCATTATGGAATGTACCAGAGAATTTTAGACTTAACTGAGCCCCTAACCCGAAAATCTGTATTTCTGTTCGGTGCAAGGCAGGTCGGCAAAACCACTTACCTGACGGCCAGATTTCCCCATGCTGTGTACTACGACCTCCTATCAGCAACGACCTTTCGTGAGCTCTCGGCCAATCCGGAACTTCTTTTCCAACGTGCTGGGAGTAACGACCTCATCATTGTCGACGAGGTTCAGTCACTCCCTACCCTGCTGAACGAAGTACAACGTCTGATCACAGCCCAGCCTGGGGTACGTTGTATATTGACGGGTAGTAGTTCACGCAAACTTAAGCGAAGTGCCGCTAACCTACTCGGTGGCCGAGCAACTGAGAGATCACTTTGGCCCCTCGTATCGCCGGAGCTCAATTTCGAACGCTTCAACGATAGGCTCACAATCGGTGGCCTTCCCCAAATCCTAACGTCCCCAAACCCTTCCGCGGATCTTGAAGACTACGTCTCTCTTTACCTACAGCAAGAGATTCAGTTCGAGGGGCTTGTACGAAACATCGAATCATTCGCTCGCTTCTTACCGCTTGCAGCGTTGTGTAATGGAAAGCAGGTTAATTTTACGGAAGTTGCCAGCGATGCGCAGGTTACACCCCACATTCTGCGAGAGTACTTTCAGATCCTCGAAGATACGTTTGTAGGCATTATGCTCCCGGCCTTTCGCGGCACCGTGAGGCGCAAGGCCGTGGCTTCGGCGAAGTTTTATCTCTTTGATGTTGGAGTCACCAACACCCTCCTGCGCCGCGGAGTCGTTGGGCCCGGAACTGAAGCTTACGGAGAGGCCCTAGAGCAGCTGCTTATTTTAGAGGTACACAGCTACCTCAGATACACCGGCGCAAAGGAACCTCTAACGTATTGGCGCAGCACCTCGAAACTCGAGGTCGATATAGTTATAGGCGACCGCATCGCAATTGAGGTCAAAGGAAAAACGGTTGTGACAGAGCGAGATTTGAAAGGATTACGAGCGCTGGCAGAAGAGTTACCGCTACAAAGAAAGATCGTGGTGGCGAACGAGAGCGCCAGGCGGCGGCTTGATGGCGGTATTGAGATCATCCCGATAGCCGATTTTCTGCGGGCGTTGTGGGGTGGGGAGATTGTTGGAGAGGGGTGAGGAGGGTGGGTGAGGACTGTACGGTAGATTCGAAAGTTTCGTGCGCCCTCATGGCCTCAACCCTATAGCCACCTGATATCGAGCAGTATTTTTCCTATGCTTCGCCTATAGTTACTAATAACAATGATTATTATTGCCAATAATAATTATTAGCGGTAATAATTATCAAGATGCCTAAGCCCCCACGATCGCACCCGGAACACTCTCTATTCGTCAGTCGCCAGGAAGAACTCCAGCTCCTCCAAACACACGCCAACAAATCGGGCCTGCTCGTAATGCTTGGGCGCCGGCGGCTGGGGAAAACGAGCCTGCTGAAAAAGTTTATCGCCCTCAATAACGGCATCATTTCTCAAGCCATCGAAGCATCAAAAGAGATTCAGCTCTCGTTGGTTACTGAAGACCTTTCACAAAAAATTCAGCTAGCAGCCAAGCCAAGTAGCTGGCTCGAACTGCTCAGATTACTGGACGCCTCGGGCAACCGCTTCATCCTGTGTCTCGATGAGTTTCAGTATTTAGTAAAGAGCGATCCAAGCCTACCAAGCGTGCTACAGAAATGGCTTGATCACGAAAACAAGCTCGGATCATTAGTTATACTCGCAGGCTCAAGCACGAGAATGATTCGCGAAGCATGCCTCGAGCCGAATGCGCCGCTGTACGGTCGAGCACGACAGGTAATTAACCTAGCTCCAATTGATTACCGATATTTTGCTGAATACCTCGCCCTCGACAGTAAAAAACCTAAGACCTTCGCCCTCTACTCGCTCGTTGGCGGTGTTCCAAAATACTGGGAGTACCTGGCGATTATCAAAGCGAACAGAAAATTAGCCTCTCTGTCTGTACTGAATGTGATTGAAGATATGCTCTTTGCGAGCTCTCCTTTTATGGAAGGGGAGACGGGGCGCATACTTAGCGATGAAAAAATTGAAGGGATCGCCCCCCTTAGTGTCTTAGAAGCCCTTGGAAGAGGCGCCACCCGTCCCAGCGAAATCGCCTCCAGGCTTGGAGTTCCACAGACTCAACTGAGTAAAATCTTCGATCAGCTAGTCAGGGCGAAGGTTCTTACTAAGGAAACACCTTTTGCGAGTCCAGAGCGGAACAACAAGATAGTAAACTACAAGATTACGGATCCCTCGACAGCGGCTTGGTACACCCTGGCTTCAACACACAAGAGTCGTTGGGGGAGTTACGACGAACAGCAAAAGAAGGCGATCATCGATACCTATGTTGGTCACATTTTTGAGCAGTATGTGAGGAGTTCTCGGCCTGGAGCGCAGAGATATTGGAATAGTGATCTTGAAATTGATCTGATGTACGTCAAGGGGAAGAGTCTTTACGTTGGTGAGGTGAAGTGGGGGAAGCTTAACTTGCAAGGGGCGAAGGCTGAGGCGTTGAGGGTTCGGGAGAAGGTGAGAGGGGTCGGGTTTTCGGGGAATTATGAGGGGGTTTTCGTGGAGATTTTTGATCAGGGGTTTTTGAAGGGTGGGAGGGAGAAATATCGGGAGAAAGTTGTCTTGGGCAAAGGGACCCAAAAAGAGAGGTGAGCGCGGGGGCCATGCGCGTTACTTTTTAATTCGGCCAGCAGTGCTTTTCCCGACACCGCCAATACCCGAACCGCTAAAGGGGGTGGGATCTGGGAGCCATGAGGGGGATTGGGGGCGTGGGGTGTTTG
>JAYVGZ010000052.1:0-10300 GCA_043771805.1 Pseudomonadota bacterium | reverse complement strand
AAATAGAACCGACTCCAACACCTAGGCCGCCTACAAAGCAGCGGTATCCCGCCCCCGTGTTGTTGGATCTCGTCTCTCGTATGGCTGATGAAATGTACGATGTAGAAAGCGATGACGGAGCGGTTCGACGGGCGCTGGACTCGGTCAAGACAGCAGTGCTTAGCGCGGGCGATATATCTGTGGCTGAGCGAGATTACTTTGATACCTTCTTCGCATTTCTTACTGCTCCGTGGGAGGGGCGCGAGGATTTTTCGCACCATCATGCTACGCCGACGCCGGATCCTAACGTTGACGAAATGTTTGAGTAGCCGCGTTATTGGTCTCAAATTTTCTACCGACGCTCGAGTGCTTCATATGAAGGCCTGTAGGTAGTATCGGCCCCTTCGGCCACTGTGAAGGTTTGACCGCTGCATCCGATGAGATCCGGAGAGAGGAGAAATGCACACGTTTTGGCTATTGTTTGAGCCGGGATCATTGCGGGTCGGCGCTGAGTAGCAAACATCTGTAATGCTGCTTCTGGGGAGGCCGCTGCGCGCTCAGCCGCAGAGGGAGTATCGGTGCGCCCAGGCAGGACGATGTTTACGTTAATACCAAACTTCGCAGTTTCGTTTGCGAGATTTAGGTGAAACAGCTGACCAGCCGCCTTACTTACGCAGTATGGATCTCGCTCTGGGATGGCGAGCTGGGCTGCGATGCTGCTGATGTAAACGATGCTCCCCTGAACCGTGTTAACTACGTCGGGGGCTTCGGTAGAGTAGTGCCTGAGATGGCTCACGAAAGCGCGAGCGAGCCGGATAGCCCCGAAGAGATTGACCTCGAGTTGACGTTGATATTCAGCGAGAGGGCATTCTAGTGCGGTACCTACCCCGACCACTCCGATTGCATTTACTACTCCGTACACTGCCTGGTCAGCGAAGCGGGAAAAAAGATGTTCCACTGATGCGGTGTCACTAACATCAAGGGCGACTCCTTCAATAGCAAGACCGTCTCGTTCCGAGGTCGGTGGGGCCTTGGCTCTGATGAAGTCTATTGTATCATTTATTGCTTGAGTATTTCTATCCGCGATTGTGACTTTAGCTCCGTTCGCAGCAAGAAGGCCTGCAATTTCAGAGCCGATTCCACCGGCACCACCTGCTACAATTACGTGTCGACCAATCAGATTAAGAAAAGACATTGGGGGCCTCATCGGTGTACATATCTATGTTTCTTTAACTACGAGAGGTGGCACCTCGAACACGAAGAAGCCTTTATCCCGAAAAATCTCTTTGTAGCCACCCCACGCTGAAACAAGAGAGGAAAGGGCAGAGTCCTGCTGTAAGAGTAGATGGGTGACCCCCAGTTTTACGAGAAATTCGGCGAAGCTTTTCGGTGTAGAGCGAGCGGAAAAGTACTCTTTGTAGAAAGACTCTCCTAAAAGCGTATTTCGATCATCGATAACAGCTCTGACCTGTGGAAACCCCTGAAGAGTGATGTATCCACCTAGGTCGGGACTGGCATACAGGACGACAGGGTTTGATTGAGCGGCTCCTAGTGCTAGAAACTGTAGCGCATCCTGTGGATAGCCAGAGCCAGCGGGACTACGATCTCTTGTCGGGAGGAATCTTAAGGCGGGAATAAATGCTCCAAAGATGAGAATGAGAACCAGTGCTCCCTGAAAAGCGAAGGGGTGTGCGCGATCCTCTCGTCGGTTGAGTCGACCCCACGCTTGAGTAGCGAGTTTTGTATGAGTGTGAAAATTTTTCCCGATCCAGTGCCCTAGATTCTGCAGAGCGATAACAAGGGCCGGGGCAGACGCTATTCCGAAGAAGGGCAGGGTACGGATAGAGCGTAGCGTCATCCATGTGGCCAAGAGTACCGAGAGCAAATCGAATAGCCTTACGGTGCTCCCCGTTTGCGCCCCGATGTAAATGCCAAGGGTGATTACGAGCCAGGACACCATTATGAAGGAACCCTCAGAGCTCTTAAAGTTCGGGCTCAGCCACTCCATATGCATGTTCATGAAGTAATCACTCCCTGCAAGGGATACGATACTGCGGTGCAGATCTAGCCCGTAGGGATTAAGGAGCGTTGCGAAAAAAGCAGCGAGTGGTAGAGCAAGCACAACGAGGGAGATCTTCCACGAGCGATTACGCGCGCCCTCTGATGGCGCTGTTATCGGGGTTGATACGTTGCTGACTACTGACACTACGGACACTGCTGCCCCAAGACCTAGCCAAAGAAGCCCGAGAACGAAAGACGGGTGTAAATTTGCCCACACCACAAACAGGGGTAATAGCCAGAGATATTTCGCTAACCGCAGGGAATTTTGAGGTGCGCAAGCAAGTGTACGCGCCACAGCAAACACGGGGATGAATAAAAAAATTGAGAACAACACCGGGCGAAGAATGAAATGAACTTGGGCCATCTTAAATGCCATAATTGTGGCAAGGGAGCTTAGGATCGGAGCGCCGGTTGATCGCCGTAATGAGCCGTAGAGCACAATAAAAAAGCCCGAGAAAAATAGCGCTGAAGCAAGAGCATGAAGGCCCTCCCAACCACAGAGAGCAAACGCTTTAAAGAGTATCACATCCGAGAGCCACTGATCCGAGACCCACCTGCGAGGCGCTTGTCCGAACGGTAGCGCTAGGAAAGGATCGTCAATCGGCGGTTTGTGCGACGTAAGGACGAATTCGCCGGTTTTTAGATGCCATCCTACACCGGGATCGCTCGTGAAATCGCCAGAATGCAGCACAACGAGAGTGAGCAGAGCGATCACTGCACAAAGATCATGAAAACGGAGAATGGGGCGAATCATCCCAAGAAGTATCTCTGAAGTTGTGGGGGTTTGAGTAGAGGGTTTCTAGCGATGGCGGCTAAGTCGGACTTTTGCAAATCACTATAGTCTGAACACATTGCCCTCCCTAGCGATGAAAATACCCCCAAAGCCGTTGGGTTTTTGCACACAACGCCCCCAGGCGAGCGCCCTTACCTTGAAATATCGACTCCTAACCCGTCGCTCATCTCATGCACTGAGGCGCGCAGAATAACGTAAAAGTGAGTCACTGAAATGAAGAGAGCAGAGGGAACTACAACAAGTGCCACAACGCGGCCCGGCAAGAGATATCCGTGGAGAAATATCCAGTAAGACGCCACGAACCAGCCACCGATAGACGTTACAGCGAGCGCCGTCGCGCGAAGTGGTTTCAGGAGGAGAATAAAGAGGGGCAAAATGAAAGCGAGTGCAGCGGTAGCGACGTCTTCAGTTTTCTTTGAAAACCGTCGAATCCACTGTTGCGTCAAGATATTCGAGATGGCAGTGGCGTGAATCTCCACTCCGCACATTGGGGCTGAGGAGACTGGGGTGTCGAAGGAGTCCTTTACCTTCATGAGGGTATCCACTTGAAGCTGGGTGCCGACAATGACGGTTAGATCCTTAAATGAGGAAATGAGCTGTTCATCACTCATACTGAGGATGGTAGAAATCGAGTACCCAGGAAATGTCCCGGGTGGTCCGTAATAGTAAATGAGATCGCGTTCATCTGGGACTGCAAGCGGAGGAGCTGACGCTAGCGCGATGGCGTTAGCGATCGGAGGCGCAAAGGGAGGATTCTTTACCGATTTCCTCGTCTCCTGAACAAAGAAATTCCGAATAGTTTCGCCGCCAACGAGTGTCATCGCTACAACTGCCTCAGCCTTAGTAGCAAAAATTTCAAGGGGCCGAACCTCGGTGAGGGTAGTATCTTTAGCGGAAAGCAGCGTTGCGTAGGCACCAATAAAAGTTGGTAGTAAAGAAAGGGCTTCACTCATCTCCCTATCGGCGACAGGATCGGGCCCCTGATCAACGAAAAAAATATCGAAGATTGCGCGCCTTGCACCCGCTCTCTTAAATCGCTTGAGGAGCTCGGTATTAACCTGGCGGGGCCAGGGCAAGAGATTTGATAGTTTCAGATCGAAATAGGTGCGTTTATCGATCGCTGCGAGCACTACTCCCCCCGGAGGAGTAACTCGCCCACGTATAGCAAGCCAGGTGTCTATTGCAGCCACCTCAAACGACTGGGCTATGGGCAGCGCAGAGCCTATCATGTAGCCAATCGAAAGCGAGAATGCCACGAGGTTCGCGAATAAGAAGGTGCCACGCTTGCGGAACCAACGCCTTACTTTACGGAGAGCGGGGGATGGTAGGGACATATTCGTAGGCGAAAACTAAGAGGAGGGTAGTCGGTGACTGTTTGGTATACTCCCGTCTATGCGAATACGACCGTAGTAACAGTAAAGAGGCGTCAAGAAAATAGACGTTTCAGTAGCGATCCTCCCGAGCCGTTTCTCCCCTTGATGCGGTGAACGAGAGAATCAGGAATTGCCGGCAGCTTCGGAACGGCATCAAGCGAAACTAGCCGATCTAAAACCTCGCCTGCGAGAGCTGAAATTGATGGGTAGCGATCCCCGGGTCTTTTTTCGGTGCACGTCTGGATAATCTCCTCGCACCACTTCGGAACATCTGAACGCCTCGTTGAGAGGGGCGGAAGGGAAGTTTTAATGTGCTGCGCGATCACTGCGGCGGAGCTTTCCCCAACAAAGGGTGGGGATCCGGCAAGCATTTCGTACAGAACAATTCCCAGTGAATAGACGTCTACTAGGGGTGTCGCCGGCTCTCCCTTAAAAAGCTCAGGTGGCATGTAGTGAGGGGTTCCAATCACGTTGCCGAGGGGAGTGAGGCGTTGGTCGAGTTCGAGTTGACGGGCCGAACCGAAATCCGAGAGCTTAGCAAATCCTGAGAGGTCAAACAGAATGTTGTCCGGTTTTACGTCGCGGTGAATGACAGCGTGTTGGTGGGCGTAGTCGAGTGCCATTGTCGTCTGTAGCAAAATTTGAAGGGAATCGATTAATTCCAATCGGCCGTATGCGGTGGACTCAATTTTCGATTTGAGGTTTCCACCGGCTACGATCTCCATTGTTGCGAAGTAGTCGCCTTCGGGAAGCTCGCCGAAATCAAATATCCGGACAATGTTCGGGTGGGATAGCCGCCTTGCAACGACCACCTCTTGTTTAAAGCGATCAAGCCACTGCCCCTGGGTGATGAGGTTGCGGTGAATAATCTTCAGAGCTACGGGTTCGCCGCCAAGTGCTCGGTCGTGAGCCTTGTAGACCGAGGCCATAGCGCCTTCGCCGAGTACGGAGACGAACTCGTAACGTTCTGCGATAAGTGTGCCTTGGGCTCCCCTGATCATCATTTCCACTCCAAATTTAACATCGGTGGTTTGTCGAAACTTCTACACGGTTACCGGTTCGAAAATACGTCGGTACAGTAGAAGGGGAGCATCGAAGTGAAATGGGGCGGGCGAGGAAAAAGTTTAAGATAGTCGAGGTAGTGATGGTCGTGAGCGTCTCGAAGCCGGCCGATAATACCTGGCAACTACTTGATCGTACGAGTGATTGGCAGTTTGAGGCCCTTTATTTTTGACCTGCGAGGTCAGTATTTGAGGTCCGTGTCTGATTTCAGCACGAAGCCTAAAGAAACTTACCAAAATGGCCGTTAAGACAGTATGCCGGTAGTTGTTCCGACCGAAATCCGCCCCCATCTGAGAACTCCCAAGTCCCACCACGCACAGCGAGGGAGTGGGATACTTGAAGTTTCGTTCTGTATCGGCCTTGTATCGATCGTTTGTTTTGCGGCGACTACGGGTTTGGGTGAAAAGATCTCCTTGGCATTCACCAATATTGTAATTCAGACAGGGGGAGGGATTGAAGGAATACCGCTTCCGGACACGGAGGACAACGGATACTCAGATGACAACAACAACAACTCCGGGGGAGCGGAAGGCGAGGGTTGGTAACGACCAAGGACTCAAAACTTCGTTGACTACCCCGCAGCAGGCTCCGACCTTCTGATACATTCGTCAAGTAGATCCGAAAGGCTCACAAGGGTGGCACACTCTTTAGGGCTCAGTTTCTTCCCTGGGGTTGTTCGATCTAGGTAGAGCACACCCATCGAGCGAGCCTTATACCCAACTGAGAGAATCACCGCATCCGTTCCATGGGGAAGCAGAGAAGCTTCTGACATCACGAGTTGCCCGCTCTCGATCGCCTGCACTACCGGTTCAGTCGTTGCAGGGCTCTTCGCTGAAAAATCCAAAGGTAGAACTATTTCGAGTTGTATCGGTTCCAAGGGGGTATGCCCAAGATAGCTACTCCATGTGATGACGCGCTTCTTTGGATCTAACAGCATCAAGACGCACCGGTCAAAACCAAAATCCCACACTAAAAATTCCATAGCAGAGAGAATTATGGAGTGGCTCGATTCAGATCGGTGCACTGACTCCCGTATCTCTTCAATCTTGATGCGGTGGAGTTCAGCGAGGGATATCTGCTCAGTGACGAAGGTTCCACCACCGCGCCCCCTTGAGTACGACACTAGATATTCTGGAAGGGAGGCCCTTATTCCTAATAAGGAGCTACGAACGTCAAACTCTTCGGCCAAGTGAGCTAAAGCGCGTCGTATTGAGTCGACGTTTACGTGAAGATCTGCAGCGACTGAAGGAAGAAGGGCACCTAAATCGATCCGGTTTTCGAAAAGGATAGTCTCAGACATTCGCGCGGCGCTTGAAATGAATTGGAGGGCGAGCGTTTTACTCAGGGGTACCTCATCTCGAACGACGACTGAGGAACTCCGCTCAGGTTTCAAGTTGAGGCTCTGTTGAAGTACCGCTACCATCGTCTCTGGCAGGTCCAAGGCGGTCGCAGCCGCAAGACTTACCTCTAATGGTGAGAGTCCTACAATAGTATGGACAGCCTTTTCCAGCGACTCTGCCTTATCAGCCATGCGCTTTACCGCGGTGGTAAAGAGGTGCGGATAGTAGAGTGAGGCTGCCAATATACCGAAGGAGGTACACCATCCAAGCAACGTATAGGTCTCCTTATCTTCCTCTCCTCGGCTATCAACTTCCGCCGCAAGGAGGGGAACCAGAAGCGATGAGACCATTGCATAGGTGACTACCTTTTCGTGAATACCCCCGGTGCGGCCAGAGGTCATAAAACCCTCGACGGCGACCAACGATCTCGCCCATTCAGCGAGTCGGTCTACACCAAAACTCTGAATGGCACGGTGGAGTGATTCCGGTTTCTTCAGATGTGGGGGAGTTTCGCTGCGAACGGTATGAAGCAATCGAATACCCAGGGAGGGATCTTTAAGGAGAATTAAAGCCAGCGCCGACAGATCATCAGGCACATTTTCAATCGCAGATAATAAATCCTGGACGACAGAAGCAGAAACAGGGAAATCCCCACCCCTTTTAATCGACTCTGAGAGCTTATTGGTGAACTCCTCAGGAAGCATACCGACTACCTGACAAGAAATTATACCTCATCGAATTAAGCACCGTAGCCGAAGAGTTTTCGGTTCTTTATTATCTCAGCGACAGGCATCGGGACTAGGTCCTCCCAGCTGCTGTCGTTGGCTCTAATGCGTGCTAATACGTCACGGGACGAATAAGGGGAGAACTGTGAGCTGTGGTGCTTCACCGTTTCAATGCATCCGGTCTCTTTCAGGAACGCAAAAAGGTGGCGAAGTTCGCCGGTAGGTAAGAAGCTTTCGATCGAAAGCACCTCACCTGTGGGGAGCATTTGCGGATACACGTACGCTCGAACCTGCTCACGGAAGAGCCTGCCGAGACCTTCAAGAGATCCCCCAGGGAGATCCTTGTAGTACTTGGGGTCGAACAGCTCCTTGAATGCAGAGCCACCGAGTGCGAGTGCTATTGGCTCCTGAGTGAAGTCCCTAAAGTACCCAACTAAACGGTGAAATTCTGAGAACGAGGTGACCATTACTGGCTGTCCGATTGTCGCAAGTACGTCTGCGCGATCAAGGAAGTCACGGGCGTCCATATCTGAGGTCTCTAGGAGGTTCTTCATGGTGACCTCCATCAATGCCACAGCGTTTCCACCGTTGTCCGGGAAGTCGCGCTTAAACTCTGGAAGGGCAGAAATGAGAATATCAACGTGCGTGTGGGTAACGGGCCTGAAAGTTCCCCGCTCTACAAGTATGGGCTTCTTGTAGAGCATATCGATGGGCTGCAGAACTTGGCCTTTTGAGTCGAACATTGCGACATCCGAGATGCCACTCTTTACCAAGTGGAGCGCCATAAGGCGGTTGTCTACATCCTCAAAGGCAGCCCCTGAAAACTCAATCATATCTACTTCGATACGCTGACGGGAGAGGTTGTCAATCAACGCTGCAATAATGAGATCGGGCGTGGAGGTGAGGTAGAAACAGGCGTGTATCAAATTAACTCCGATGACGCCAAGAGTCTCTTGTTGGAGTAGATTCTCGTGATCAAGAAGTCGTACATGGATGAGCACTTGAGATGGGGGAGACCCTGGCGCAGTCTGGAAGCGCAACCCCATCCAGCATCGGTCATTCGTATTCTTCGCCCGAAAACCTCGTGCCGCAACGGTGTCCGCAAAAGCAAAGAGCTGTTTTGACGATGCGGTAAGTCGGTCAACGTTAAGCTTGAATTCATGATCCAACATCTGCAGGAGTCGTTCTTTAGAGACGTAACGCGGAGACTTTCCGTAGATCGCGTCACTCACTGTCATGTCGTAAGCCGACATGCTTTTCGCTATCGTACCGGCGGCAGCACCTACTCGAAAGAACCATCGAACGACTTCCTGTCCTGCTCCAATTTCAGCGAAGGTGCCGTAGCGAGAGGCATCAAGATTTATCTGCAGGGCTTTCTGGTGTGTGGTGAGGACGGTTGCCATACGGTAAAGGCTGCCATATCGCGGTGGAGCGCGCACCACCTTTAACGTGGGTTGTCAGATATGCAGGGCCGCATTACCATCCTAACATGCCGGACAACACGGTAAGCACTTTATGTAAGTCGATTACTCGATGGACGAGAACTGAGGAAGCTTTACTCAAGAGACTTTCTACACCGGAAAAGCTCCAACAATTCTTGGATGAAACAGAGTACCGAAGTGAGGATGGGCACCTGCCTGCGGTGCGGGTGCTACGGGACCGAAAGGCGCACTGTTTCGATGGAGCACTTTTCTCTGCTGCTGTTCTTACAAGGACGCTGATAGCACCAAGAATTATCGATTTGTGTGCTGTTAAGGACGACGACCACCTGATTTGTGCCTACCGGTGGAAAGGGCGGTGGGGGGCGGTCTCGAAATCGAACTTCCCCGGGTTGCGTTTTCGCGAACCTGTGTTCCGGTCTCCGCGCGAACTAGCTCTTTCGTATTTTGAATCGTACTTCAATCTTTTTCGCGAAAAGACGTTACGGCAGTATTCTCAACCCGTATCTCTGCCACCGATCAAAGACCTTGACTGGGAATGCGACCCTAACGCGCCGGACGTAGTTCTCGAAAAACTGAGCCGAGCACGCCACTATGACATTTTATTGCCGGGGCAAGCTCGTGGCTTGTTGTCGGTGGAGAAGAAGTTTTTCCGTTCTCAAACTGTTGGAATGGCATCTCGTTGAGGCAACACTGCGGTGTGCCTTCACAGTCATAAGTATTTGCAGGGAGTGATGACAAAGAAGCGCGGTGAAGAATATCGTGTCGTGTACTCGACGGACGGTGGCTCGGCGTGCCCAGAGTGCGGGGCCTTCGCCAAAGAGTGCAGCTGCGCAGATAAAAAACGGAGCGCACTACGTGGTGATGGTAACGTTCTCATCAGGCGAGAGACGAAAGGCCGCGCAGGGAAAACTGTATCAACAATAACCGGTGTTGCGCTCGCGGAGGAGCCGCTGAAGGCGCTGTTATCGGAATTAAAGCGCGTCTGTGGGTGCGGTGGATCGATGAAAAATGGCGTTCTGGAAATCCAAGGAGATCACTGTCCGCTCTTACAGGTTGAGTTAGCCAAGCGAGGAATTACAGCAAAACGCAGCGGAGGGTGATTCACTCTGGCAGATTTCCCTGCCAGATGTTCTTGGTGGCGTCACCCACCGCTGCAGGAGAATCCGATGGCTAAGCCTTAAGGTTTAAGTTTTTGCCGACACCTGGCGCACTCGGTGGTGCTAATTGGTTAGTGCTTCCGACGAGCGAAAGGGCCACTTTTCCCTGTTCACTGATTTGCCGCTTTAGCACTGATGTTTGCGCTTGTTGTGCGACTTCACTCTGTTTCGCGTCTGATATTGCAGACGGCGTGATACTGCCGATTTCCATGGCTATACAACCTCCATGTGTACATTGTGCATATTAACAGCTAGTTACCGCTGTTTGCGGTAGTGGCTGCGACATGCAACGAGCTTCCAAGCTCGCTTCTGTAGTATCGGAGGGGCCAGGGGGAGCTTGAGCAGAATTCTTGAGGGCGCTATTGGAA